>JAEXTU010000091.1 GCA_023453335.1 Pseudomonadota bacterium
CCCCGGACTTGTCTGACGAAAAGCGCCAAAAGCATGGCCCCGGCCTGGGCCACGCCCAGGGAGTCGAACTCCCGGGCCAGGGGCAGGGCCAGAGCCCCGGAACAGCGCTTCTCCACCCCGGGCCGCACCCCCTTCTCTTCGTTGCCCAGGACCAGGACCGCGGGCAGGTCCAGGCGCGCGGCAAAGGCGTCGGCCGCGCCCTCCCCGGCCCGGGCGCAGTACACGGCCAGCCCGGCCTCGGCGCACTCCTCCAAAGCCCGGGACAGGTTCACCACCCGGGCCACGGGCAGCCGGGCCAGGGCCCCGGCCGAGGCCTTCATGGCCGCCGGGCCGAGGTGGGCGGTGCGGTCCTTGGGCAGGATCAGGCCGGCCCCGCCCAGGGCATACAGGCTGCGGGCCAGGGCCCCGGCATTGCCCGGGTCCTGCACCTCGTCCAGGGCCAGGAGGAGCGGCAGGGGCGCATCGCGCACCCCGGCCAGCAGCTGGTCCAGGTCCAGGAAGGCGCAGGCCGCCAGCCGCGCGACCGCGCCCTGGTGGTTGCCCCGCGCCAGCCGGTCCAGCTCGGCCTTGTCCGTGAGCTTGAAGCGCACCCGGCGCTCCCGGCACAGATCCAAGATGCGCTCCAGGTCCCGGCCGTGCAGTCCCCGTTGCACGTAGACCAGCTCCACCCGGTCCGCAGCGGACTCCAAGGTCTCCAGCACCGGCTTGCGGCCCGGGAGCAGGGACCCGTCGCCCGGTTCGGCCCCCTCGGGCGACATTGCTCCATCTTTTCCTGAAGTTAACGATTTTCTAAACTTTTTCTGGAACACCTGCGCCTCCCGCGCCCCGGGCCGGTTTCCCTGTGTTTTCGCACTGTACAGGCGCTACCCTAGTATGCTAGAGCCTCACGGACAAGCCTGGATTTCAACCCGGCACGGAACCCCGTCCGGACATCCTGGAGCACACATGATGGGAGCGACGTCGTGAAACGCCTGGCAGTGACCGCCCTGCTCCTGCTGAGCCTGCCCGCCTGCTCCCTGAAGGTCCCGGCCGCGCCGGCGGCCTCGGGACAGGGCCCGCAACGCAGCCAGAGCCAAGCCGCCTGCGACGTGACCCGGCCCGAAGGCATCGAGGGACTGGCGGCCAACGAAGGCCCGCAGCTTCCCCCGGTCCAGGACGACGCCCCCTTCACCGCCCAGGAGGAACAGGCCCTTTCCACGGAGCTCAACCTCCAGTTCGACATCGACGACCAGGACTCCGAAGAAGTCCGGGTCCACTTCCGCTATTTCACCCACTCCAATTCCGGCCGCCAGCTCTTTGTCAACTGGCTCAAGCGGTCCGAGATCTACCTGCCCCACGTGCGCCGGGTGCTGGCCCAGCGCGGCCTGCCCGAGGACCTGGCCTTCCTGCCCTTTGTGGAGAGCGGATACAACCCCCGGGCCATCTCCCGGGCCGGGGCCGGCGGCATGTGGCAGTTCATGCCCTTCACCGGCAAGAAGTACGGCCTGAACGTGGGCTGGTGGATGGACGAGCGCTTCGATCCCATCAAGTCCACCACCGCGGCCGCGGACTACCTGACCAAGCTCTATGACGAGTTCGGGGACTGGTACCTGGCCCTGGCCGCCTACAACGCGGGCGAGGGCCGCATCCACAAGGCCCTGGACAGCAGCGGGTGCGACGACTTCTTCGACCTGTCCCAGAAGACCACGGGCAAGCGCAAGCGGGGCAAGATCCAGTACTACCTGCCCCAGGAAACCCGGCACTACGTGCCCCGGCTCATCGCCGTGCTCAAGATCATCAGCAACCTCGAGGAGCTGGGCTTCGAGACCCCGGACTGGTCCGGCAACGCCCAGCTGGCCGAGATCCAGGTCCGGCCCCGCACCGACCTCAAGGCCCTGGCCAATGCCGTGGGCATGCCCTGGCCGGACTTCAAGGCCATCAACGCGGCCTACTCCGACGCCGGTTCGCATCCCAACCAGCCCAGCATGGTCTACGTGCCCGCCACCATGGCCGATTCCGCCCGCAGCTACCTGTCCAGCGCGAACTTCAAAGAATTCAGCGGGTACTACAACTTCTACACCGTGGCCAAGGGCGACACCCTGGGGCACATCGCCAGCAAGTTCAACGTGCCGGTGGACGTGATCAAGCACTACAACGGCAAGACCAACAACAGCCTGTCGGTGGGCGAATCCCTCAAGATCCCGGGCAAGGCCGAGACCCGCATGACCGCCGCGGTCATGCGCGACGAGAAGCCGGACAAGACCAGCAAGGCCGAGCAGGACAAGGCCCGCACCCTGGCCAAGAACCGGGCCAACTACCCGGTGCGCGACGGCGACACCCTGTGGAGCATCGCCAAGAAGTACAACATGAGCGTGGCCACCCTGGCCAAGGCCAACGGCCTCAACCCCCGGGAATCCCTGAGTTCGGGCCAGACCCTGTACATCCCGGACCACGGCCTGGCCGCCTCCAAGCGCTCCCAGGAAAAGGCCGAGGAAGCCAAGAAGCTCATCACCTACAAGGTCAAGCAGGGCGACACCCTGTTCTCCATTGCCAAGCGCTTCGGGGTGTCCGTGTCCAGCCTCCTGGCCTGGAACGACTCCGCTGACGGCGATTCCATCCGGCCCGGCGTCCAGCTGAAGGTCTACCTGCGCTAACGAGTCAGGCGGCATGACAAAGGCCCGTTCGCTCCTGGCGGACGGGCCTTTTTTATTGGGCAACGGCCTGAAAAGA
>JAEXTU010000362.1 GCA_023453335.1 Pseudomonadota bacterium
CAACAAGGTCCAGTCCGACCTGGCCGTGGCCGACACCTGCCCTCTGGGTGACCTGGCCGCACTGTTCCGGGCTTTCGGCTGGAGCGTGGCCCGCTGCGACGGGCACGATCCCACGGCCCTCGACGCCGCCCTGGCCGAACTGGATGCCGCAGGCCCCGGGCCGGGAGTCATCGTGGCCGACACCCTTAAGGGCCGAGGCGTGTCCTTCATGGAGCACCCGGCGGCCCTGGCCGCGAGCCATGGCCAGTACCGCTGGCACTCGGGCGCGCCCGCAGACGAGGACTTCGCCCACGCCCAGGCCGAGATTTCCGAACGCATCGCCCGGCGCTGCGCCGAACTGGGCCTGCCCCTGCCCCAGTCCCGGCAACTGCCCCTCCCGGCTCCGGCCTTTCCGGCATCGGGAGAATCCGTGCCCGACGCCTACGGCCGGACCCTGGCGGAGCTGGGGGGCCGACACCCCGACTTGGTCGTCCTGGACGCGGACCTGGCCGGCGACTGCCGGCTGCGCGAGTTCCAGCGCCGTTTCCCCGAGCGCTTCCTGGAGACCGGCATCGCCGAGGCGGACATGGTTTCCGCCGCAGGCGGCCTGGCCCTACAGGGCATGATCCCGGTAGTCAACTCCTTTGCCGCGTTCCTGGCCCCCCGCGCCAACGAGCAGATCTACATCAACACCAGCGAGGGGACCCGGGTCATCTACGCCCTGCATTACGCCGGGCTGCTCCCGGCCGCGGCCGGGCTCTCCCACCAGAGCGTGCGCGATGCCGCCCTGCTCGGAGCCATGCCCAACATGACCGTGCTCCAGCCCGGGAACGCAGCCGAGGCCGAGGCCCTGCTCCGCTGGTGCGTGGAGGAGGCCGAGACCAGCTGCGCCCTGCGCCTGTTCCTGGGGCCGCCGCCAGCGGGCCTTCCCGCCTGGTCCCCGGCCCCGCCGTCCCCCGGCCGGGGCACCGTGCTCAGCGACGGGACCGGGGCGGTCCTGTTCGCCGCCGGGCCGGTCATGCTGGCCCAGGCTGCTGCCGCGGCCAACCTGTTGCAAGAGCGGGGCATCTCTCTGCGAGTGGTGGCCATGCCCTGGCTCAACCGTTTCGACCCGGAGTGGATGGCCCGAGTCCTGACCGGCGCAAGCCATGTCTTCACCCTGGACGACCACGCGGCCTTCGGCGGCCTGGGGCACTCCCTGCTCCTGGCCCTGAACCAGGCCGGGTTGCTGACGGGCCGCCGCTTTACGCCCTTCGCGGTGTCCGGCTGGCCGGCCTGCGGTCAGCCGGCTGAGGTGCTGCGCAGCCACGGCCTGGACGGGGAGTCCCTGGCCCGGCGCATGGTCGAACTGCTGGCCCCGGGGGCCCACCCATGAACCCTCCCTACCCCGACTGGCGCGCCCTGCTGGCGGGCGACCCGGACGGCTACGCCCGGGCTCTGGCCTCGAGCCGCGGCGGGCCGGCGGTGCTCCTGGCCACCGGGGTGGGTGGGCACCTGGCCGTGGCGGCCCTGGACGGTCTCCTGGCCGCGGCCCTGACCATGCGCGGGGCCCAGGTCCACGTCCTACTCTGCGACGGGACGCTGCCAGCCTGCGAGTTGCTCACCCTGGACACCATCGCCGACCCGGAGGCCTTCTTCCGCACTGGCGCGCCGCGCGACAAATGCCGGGCCTGCCTGGCCGGGGCGCTGGACATGTTCAATGCATTGGGGGTGCAGGTGCACACGTACGGCGGCCTGGTCACGGACCAGGAGCGTGCCTGGTGCGCCGAGACCGCCCGGGACATCGCCGCTTCCGGCATCCCGGACTTCACCCTGGACGGATGCAAGGCCGGGGAGCATGCCCTGGCCGGGGCCCTGCGCTTCTATGCCAAAGGCAGCCTGGAGGACGAACCCGCAGCCGACGCAGTGCTGCGCCACTATTTCTCCGCCTCCCTGCTCTCTGTCCACGCCGTGTGGCGGCTGCTGCAAAAGCACGACTTCGTGAGCGCCAGCTTCCACCACGGCATCTACGTGCCCCAGGGCCTGGTGGGTGAAGCCGCACGCGCCATGGGCGTGCGGGTGGTGAACTGGCAGGTCGCCTACCGCAAGCGCAGCTTCATCTTCAGCCACCACGAAACCTACCACCACGCCCTGCAGACAGAGCCCACCGCCAACTGGGAGGGCATCCCCTGGGACGAAGGTCTGGAGGCCCGCACCCTGGACTACCTGCGTAGCCGCTGGGACGGGGCCCGGGACTGGATCTGGTTCCACGAAGGCCGGCAGCGGGACGCCGACGCCATCCGCGCCCAGCTCGGCCTGGACCCCGGCCGCCCGGTGCTGGGGCTCTTGACCAACGTGGTCTGGGACGCCCAGCTCCACTACCCGGCCAACGCATTCCGGAGCATGGCCGACTGGGTGGTGGCCACCATCCGATACGTGGCGCAACGGCCCGACCTGCAACTGGCCATCCGGGTCCATCCGGCCGAGCTGCGGGGCGGGGTCCCCTCCCGGGAACGCATGGCCGAAGTGCTCGCGCGCCGGCTGGGCGAGCTGCCCGGCAACGTCCGGCTGGTCCCCCCGGAGAGCGAGGTGAGCACCTATGCCCTGCTCTCCCTGTGCGACTGCGCCCTGATCTACGGCACCAAGACCGGGGTGGAGCTCACCAGCATGGGCATCCCGGTGGTGGTGGCCGGCGAGGCCTGGATCCGGGGCAAGGGCCTGACCCTGGATGCGGACTCGGCGGCGGCGTACAACGGCATCCTGGCTCGGCTCCCCCTGGGCCGCCGCCTAGAGGGCCAGGACCTGCGCCGCGCCCGGATGTACGCCTACCACTTCTTCTTTCGCCGCATGATACCGCTGGCCAACATCGAACCCCAGGCCGGCTGGCCGCCCTTCACGGTTCGGCTCGGCCACCCGGGCGAGCTGCTGCCCGGCCGCGACCCTGGCTTGGACGTGATAGTCCAAGGCATCCTGAACGGCACGGATTTCATCTACCCCGACGAGAGGCACCACGGCCATGCCGCATGATCCGTTCCACGCCTTTGCCAACGGCCGCACCTACCCTCTGGCCCCGTCGGGCAGGCCGGGACTCTTGGCCACCCTGCTGGGCCGCGGCTGGTCCCGTGAGGCTCGGCACGCAGTGGATTCCTTCCTGCGTCTGGCCACGGTGGACCCCACCTGCCGGGTGGGGGCCCGGGCGGCCTGCGTGAACTACGGCCCGCAGGGCAACGTCACCCTGGGCCGAGGCGTCATCTGCCGCGGCATCCTGCGCAGCGAGTCCTTCGGGCAGGGCCGCATCCTGGTGGGGAACTATGCCTACCTGGGCGATGACGTGATCGTGAGCTGCTCCTCGGAAGTGGCCATCGGCGACTACGCGATGCTGGCCCATGGGGTGCAGGTCTTCGACAACGACTCCCATCCCCTGGACCCGCAGGAGCGGGCCCGGGACTACCGCATCATCCTGGGGCTTGAGCCCGGCCCCCGGCCCGCTGTGGCCAGCGCCCCGGTGCACATCGGCAACCACGCATGGATCGGCATGGGCGCCAGCGTGCTCAAGGGCGTGCACATCGGCGAGGCGAGCATCGTGGGCGCGGGCAGCGTGGTGCTGCACGACGTGCCACCCTATTGCGTGGCCTGCGGCAACCCCGCCCGCGTGGTCAAGGAGGTCCCCCGGCCATGAACCGGAAGCCCGAGATTCCCGCCTGCGCCGGCGCGGTGTTTGATCGCGCAGGGTACATCGAGGCCTATCCCCCGCCCATGCTGGGCCCCTCCACCCTGGGGGCGACAGCCTTGGACGCGGCAACCCTGGATTTGGCCCTGGAGGTGCTGGGACGCCTGGAGCCGGACGACTACATCCGCTTCCTCCTGGCCTTCTGCGCCGAGGCCCGGGGACGCTACGGCGCGCACTGGCACTACGCGGACATCACCACCGCGTGCCTGGCCGCGGCCCGGCTGCTCCAGCCCTCCTCCTACCTGGAGATCGGGGTGCGGCGGGGCCGCAGCATGGCCATGGTGGCAGCCGCCTGCCCGAACTGCCGGCTGCTCGGCTTCGACCTCTGGATCGAGAACTACGCGGGCATGCCCAATCCCGGGCCGGATTTCGTGCGGCAGCAGATGCGGGAGGTGGGACACAGGGGCCTGTTGGACCTGGTGGGCGGGGACAGCCACGTGACCCTCAAGGCCTATCTTCACGACCACCCCGGGGAGTATTTCGACCTGGTCACCGTGGACGGGGACCACAGCGAGGCCGGGGCGGCCGAGGACCTGGCCGACGTCCTCCCACGGGTGGCCCGGGGCGGGGTGGTGGTGTTCGACGACATCGCCCATCCCGCACATCCCTACCTGCTCGCGGTGTTCGAGGCGGCCTGCGCCGCGGCCGGGGACTTCCGCACCTGGAGATTTGCCGAGGTGGGCTACGGGGTGGCCATGGCGGTGCGCTATGCCTGACCGGAACACCCTCCCCGCCCTGCACGTCGGCCTCACCGCGTTTTCCAGCGACTTGTGGATGGGAGGCCTCAACTACATTCAGAACACCTTGCGCGCCCTGGCCCTGGCCCGCAGCGACGTGAAGCTGACCCTCTACTTCGTGGGTCCGGACCACCCCCTGCTGCAGGACCCCCTCATCGCCGGTCTCAAACCGCAGACCTTGCCCCTGCCGGGTAGCCAGCAGCGGGCCAGCTGGGACGACATCCGGGAGGAGTACGAACGCCGCGCGGCCCGGGGCGAACGCCCCGACGTGCTGCACAATTTCGGCGTCCCCCTGGCCGAATGGCTCGACGTGCCTGCGGTGTGCTGGATACCCGACTTCCAGCACCGCCGGCGGCCGGAATTCTTCGCCGCCTGGGAGATCGAGGGCCGGGAGCGGCACCTGGGCCGCTACGCCCGCGAGTCCCGGCAGGTGGTCGTGAGCAGCGCCGAGGCCCTGCATGACTTCCGCGACGCCTGGCCTGACCTGGCCGGCAAGGGGCGGGTGGTCCATTTCTCCTCCACCCTGCAGCCCGCGGAGACCGCCGGGACTGGGGAGGCCCCGCGCCGCTACGGGCTGGACCTGCCGTACTTCCACGTGGTGAACCAGTTCTGGAAGCACAAGAACCACGCCCTGACCATCCGGGCCGCGGCCCTGCTCAAGGCCCGCGGCCAGCGCTTCCGCCTGGTGATGACCGGGCCGCTCTACGACTACCGCCACCCCACCTTCTTCAGCGAGTTGCTGCAACTGGTGAGCGAACTGGGCCTGCGCGAGGAGTGCGTCATGCTCGGCCAGGTCCCCCGCCAGGAGCTCTTCGACCTGGCCCGGGGCAGCCTCTGCGTGCTGCAGCCCTCCCTGGTGGAGGGCTGGAACACCGCGCTGGAGGAGTGCCGAGTCCTGCGCCTGCCGGTCCTGGCCTCGGACATCCCGGTGCACCGGGAACAAGCCGGCCGGGAGGGGTTGGACGCCGCGTTCTTCGACGCCACCGATCCCGTGGACCTGGCAAACCGCATGAACGACGTGCTGGCAGGCCGCCTGCTCGGGCAGGCCCGGCCGGACAGGGGCCAGCTCGACTCGGGCCTGGTCAAGAGGATGGCCGAACAGTATGCCCGTGAACTCGTCGAGGTCTGGCGCGAGGCCGCGGCCAAGGACGGGCCAGGGAGATAGGCCATGGCCAAGATCCTGATCACCGGCGTCAACGGTTTCATCGGCAGCCACGTCGCAGACCGGCTGGCTCGCGGGCACGAGCTGCTGGGCCTGGACCGGCAGGAGGCCCCCCGGCCTGGTCTGCCCTCCCCCTACGTGCGCATGTCCTTGCCCGACCCCGGCCTTGCGGAGGTGGTGGCCTCCTTTGCCCCGGACTGGTGCATCCATTGCGCCGGCGGTGCGGAGGTGGGGTTCTCCCTGGCCAACCCGGCTCGGGACTTCGACATGGGCCCCTACGCCACGCTGCATCTGCTGGAGGCGCTGCGCACGGCGAGGCCGGGCTGCGTCCTGGTGTTCTGCTCCAGTGCTGCGGTGTACGGCAACCCCGACCGGCTGCCCGTTTCCGAGGACGCCCCCTGCGCGCCCATCTCGCCGTACGGCTTTCACAAGCTGGTCTGCGAAACCGTTCTCAAGGAGTACCGCCAAATCTACGGGGTGCCCTCGGTGGTGCTGCGCATCTTCAGCTGCTACGGGGCTGGGCTGCGCAAACAGCTCCTCTGGGACGTCGCCGAGAAGTACCGCGCCGGCCGCCTGGAGTTCTTCGGCACCGGCGAAGAAACCCGGGACTTCATCCACGTGCGGGACGTGGCCGAGGCCTTCGCCCGCATCGTGGAGGCCGAGGTTAGGAACTGCACCCTGAACCTGGCCTCGGGCGCCGAGACCACGATCCGCCGGTTGATCACCTCCCTGGTGGCAGAGCTGGGCGGCCCGGCGCAAGAAGTGCGTTTCGCCATGGACGTCAGGGCCGGCGACCCCCGCTTCTGGCGGGCGGACATCACCCGCGCCGCGGCCTTAGGCATCACACCGACCGTTCCCCTGGAGCTGGGCATCGCTGAATACGCCCGCTGGCACCAGGACCTGCACACATCCACCCCGGAGGGGACCAGACCATGATCGACCCGTCTGCCAAGACTAAGGAGATCAACGCGGAGCTCGCCCGCCGCCACGCCGAGGCCCGGGACGAACGCCTGGCCTCGCTCCCGGTCAAGATCACCGTGACCCCCACCTTCCGCTGTAACTACTCCTGCCGGGCGTGCGCCCAGGACCACGCCTATCAGTCCGAATTGGACCTGGCCACCGTGGCCAAGCTCAAGCCCCTGCTCCCCTTGGCCGAGAGCCTGGACATCTACGGAGGTGAGCCCTTCGTCTACAAGGATCTGCCCGCCATCCTCCACATGGGCGTGGAGGCGGGCTGCCGCATGCACTTCCTGACCAACGGCTCACTCCTCGGGCCCAAGAACCGATCCCTGGTCCTGGACACCCGGGTGGAGACCCTCAAAATAAGCCTGGATGCGGCAACGCAGGAGACTTACGCGTACCTGCGCCGAGGCAACCTGGGCAAGATCCTGGCCAATGTTCATGCCCTGGCCAACGAACGGGAGCGAAGGGACGGTTCTCCCCTGCGCCTGGAGTTCAACTTCACGGCCATGCGTTCAAACATCCACGAGCTACCGCTCCTGGTGGAGCTGGCCGGGGAACTGGGCGTGGCCGCGGTGTACGTGAACTACCTGTTCTGTTGGAACGAGGAGCTGTGCCGGGACTCCCTGCTCCTGGACAAGGAGTTGTCCAACTCCACATTCCTCCAGGCCCTGGAAACCGGCCAACGGCTGGGGGTGGAGCTATCCCTGCCCCGCCTGTTCTCGGGCGCAGGATCCGACGCCGTGACCTGCCGCAGCCGGGAGCGCTGCCTGGACCCCTGGCTCAACATGATCATCTACCCGCACGGCGCCATCGAGGTGTGCTGCGTGAAGCACAAGAACCTGGGAAATCTCTTCACGGACGACCCGGCCGAGGCCTGGAACGGGCCCAATTTCATGGCCCTGCGCCGTACGGTGAACACCCGGAAGGAGCC
>JAEXTU010000175.1 GCA_023453335.1 Pseudomonadota bacterium
GCCCAGACGTGAATACATGTATCGCAAACAAGGAGGGCCTATGCCCACTTCCATACGCTTGCCCGAAGAAACGGAAAAGCGCCTTGATACGCTGGCCGCCGCCACCGGGCGCACCAAGGCGTTCTACATCCGTGAGGCCATTGCCGAACATCTGGACGACCTGGAAGACATGTACCTCGCGCAGGAGGTCCTGGAGCGCGTCAGGCGAGGCAAGGAGCGGACCTACACGTTAGATGAGGTGGAGCGCGAACTTGGCCTGGCGGATTGAGTTCGCCGAGACTGCCCGAAGGCAGTTGGCCAAGCTCGGGCGCGATGCCCAGGTACGTCTCCGGAAATACCTCCGGGAGCGCATCGTGCCTTGCGAAGACCCGCGAGACTATGCCGCCCCCCTGAAAAACAACCTGGCCGGCCTCTGGAAGTTCCGGATTGGGGAGTACCGTCTCGTGGCCGAGATCAGGGACCAGGAGATACTTATCCTCGTGTTGCGGGTGGGGCACCGGAAAAACGTCTACGGGGGACATTGAGCCCCCAACACCATTCGCCAACGGCTAGGTTCGCGAACCGCCCTGCTTCGCTTCGGCCTGGGGCCGGGCAGGCCCTACCTCCCCTCCAGCGCCCTCCGCAGGTCGTCGGCCGCCGGGTCGGGGCGGGAGGGGAGGGCGATGATCTCCGCGGGGTGCAGGGCGCCCCCGTGGTACTGGATGTTGTAGGAGCGCTGGATATTGAGGGCCTGGCCGTCCAGGGCCACCCCGCCGAACAGGCCGTCGGACGCGGAGAAGGCCACCACCTCGCAGGTCAGGGTGGCGGTGCTCTGGCCGTAGGTGGCGTCCAGGGCGGCCAGGGTCAGGCCGCCCTCGCCGGCCGCGTCCAGGTCCCCGGACAGGACCTGGCGGGTGGCGTTGTCGGTGAGGAAGAGCAGGGCCAGCCGGGTGCGGCGCACCCCGGCCTGGGCGCCCCAGCCGGCCGAGGACAGGGTGTAGAAGGCCGGCTCCCCGAAGCTCCCGTCCGGCTGCCGGGCCAGGAGCACCCCCGGCCCGCCGCCGCCGGCGAAGACCACTCCCAGCTTGAACAGGTCCGGGAACACCAGGGCGGCGCGGCTCCGGGCCAGGACCTCGGCGAATTTCCCGCCCTGCGGCCCGGCGCGCAGCTCCCGCACCGCGGCCGCGGCCATGGCCAGCACCTCCCGCGGCTGGTCGTCCCCGGACTGGCCGGACAGCCGGCGCTCCAGCATGGTGCAGCCGGGCAGGGCCAGGAGCAGGCAGAGCAGGAGCAGGGCGGCGCTGCGGCGCATGGCTACGGCCCGGTCTGCTCGAAGCCCAGGCTGGCAACGCGCCCGTGGAACTGGCGGGGGTCGGTGTCCAGGATGGAGGCCAGGGCGCGGGCGGGAATCGCGGGGTCCAGGAGCTCGCCGTTGGCCTGCCAGGGCAGGAACACCTGCTGCAGGCGCTTGGCCCCGCTACCCTTGGCGGTGCGGGCCTCCTCCTGCATCCGGGTGTCCACCAGGCCGGGCCTAAAGGCGAAGGTGGTGACGGCCGGGGCCTCCAGGGCCAGCTGCCGCACCAGGTGCTCCTCCGCGGCCTTGGCCGCGCAGTAGGCCGCGATGCCGGGCTGGACGATCTCCGCCGCGCCCGAGCCGAAGACCACGAACACCCCCCGGCCCCGCTTGAGCAGCACCGGGAACGCGTGCCGCGCCAGGCGGTGCACCGCGCCCACCGCGGCCTCGAACACCTCGTTGAAGTGCGCGGTGGGCAGCTCCCACAGGTGCGGCCCGGGCCGCAGCACCCCGGCCGCGTGCACCACCCCGGCGAAGTTCTCGCCGGCATTGGCCGCGGCCATGTCCACCAGGGCGCGGGCCACCGCGTCCTTGCCCGCGCTGCCCGCCACCTGGGCCACGTCCCTGCCGCCGGTCTCGGCGCAGGCCGCCGCGGTTTCGGCCAGGGCCGCCTCGTCCCGGGCGTTCAGCACCAGGCCCGCGCCGCGCCGGGCCAGCTCCAGGGCCAGGGCCCGGCCGATGCCGCGCGAGGCCCCGGTCACGATGTAGGTTTCATTTGCCAGCCCGCTCATGTATACCTCTCACGACGATTTTGTTCGCACCCGCCGGGGCGGGCCGCCGCCCCGGACATACCACATGCGGAGCCGACAATCCATGCACCTGCACGGTTTCACCCTGCTGCGCGAGCGCGAGGTCCGGGAACTGGCCGCCCTGGCGCGGCTCTGGAAGCACGACGCCACCGGGGCCGAACTCATCTCGGTGGCGAGCGCCGACGAGAACAAGGTCTTCTCGGCCAACTTCCGCACCCCGCCCCGGGACTCCACCGGCGTGGCCCACATCCTGGAGCACTCGGTGCTCTGCGGCTCCGCGCGCTTCCCGGTCAAGGAGCCCTTCGTGGAGCTGATCAAGGGCTCCCTCAACACCTTTGTCAACGCCTTCACCTACCCGGACCGCACCTGCTACCCGGTGGCCTCCTGCCACCTGGGCGACCTGCGCAACCTCATCCAGGTCTACCTGGACGCGGTGTTCCACCCCTTGATCCCGGAGCACGTGTTTAGCCAGGAGGGCTGGCACTACGAGTTGGAGCAGGGCAGGCTCTCCCGCAAGGGCGTGGTCTACAACGAGATGAAGGGGGCCTATTCCGCGCCCGAGGGCCTGCTCGCCGAACTGTCCCAGCAGGGCCTGTTCCCGGACACCACCTACGGCCTGGACTCGGGCGGCCACCCTGACCGCATCCCGGACCTGACCTACGCGGCCTTCAAGGACTTCCACGCCCGGTTCTACCACCCCTCCAACTGCCGCTTCTGGTTCTCGGGCGACGACCCCGAGCCCGAGCGCCTGGAGATTTTGGCCTCCGCCCTGGCCGGGTACGCTGCCGCGCCGGTGGACTCGGAGATCGGGCTGCAAGCCCCCTTCAGCGCGCCCCGCGAGCGGCGCGAGCGCTTCGCCGCCGGCCCGGACGCCAAGGGCATGTTCACCGTGAACTGGCTGCTGCCCCAGGCCGCGGACCAGCAGACCGCGCTGTGCTTCGAGATGCTGGAGCACGTGCTCACCGGCCTGCCCACCTCGCCCCTGCGCCTGGCCCTGCTGGAGTCCGGCCTGGGCGAGGACCTGGCCGGGACCGGCCTGGAGGACGAACTCCGGCAGATGTACTACTCCTGCGGGCTCAAGGGCATCGACGCCGGGGACGTGCCCGCGGCCTGGGGGATCATGCAGGAGGTGCTGGGCCGCATGGCCGCGGACGGCCCCACCCAGGCCGAGGTGGAGGCCGCGCTGAACAGCGTGGAGTTCGACCTGCGCGAGAACAACACCGGCCGCTTCCCGCGCGGCCTGTCCCTCATGCTGCGGGCCATGCCCGCCTGGCTCTACGGCGGCGACCCCCTGGCGGCCCTGGGCTTCGAGGACTCGCTCTCCCGCATCAAGGACAGCCTGGCCGCGGGCGAGCCGCTCTTCGCGGACCTCACCCGGCGCTGGCTGGTGGACAACCCCCACCGGGTGACCCTGGTGCTCACGCCCGACACCGGCCTGGACGAGGCGCGCGAGGCCCGGGAGCGCAAGGCCCTGGACGCGGCGCTGGCCGCCATGCCGCCGTCTGAACAAGAGGCGGTGGCCGCCGCCGCGGCCGAGCTGGCCCGGCTCCAGTCCGCGCCCGACGACCCCGCGGCCCTGGCCCTCATCCCCCGCCTGACCCTGGCCGACATGCCCCGGGCCGAGAAGCCGGTGCCGGCCGAGCCCCGCGACGGCGCGGCCCAGCTGGTGCTCACCCACCCCCTGGACAGCGCGGGCATCGTGTACCTGGACCTGGGCTTCGACCTCACCCCGGTGCCCCTGCGCCTGCTGCCCCTGGTCCCGCTCTTCGGCCGGGCGCTGACCGAGATGGGGACCCGGCGGACGCCCTTCGAGGAGCTGTCCCTGCGCATCGCCCGCACCACCGGCGGCATCGACGCCGACCCCCTGGCCACCGGGCTGCTCGGCCCGGACTACCGGCCCGCGGGCGCGGCGGTGCGGCTCTTCGTGCACGGCAAGGCCGTGGCCGAACGCGGCCAGGACATGCTGGACATCATTGCCGAGGTCCTGGCCGAGACCGACTTCACGGACCAGGAGCGCTTCGGGCTCATGGTGCTGGAAGACAAGGCCCGCATGGAGCACGGCCTCATCCCCGGCGGGCACCGGGTGGTCATGACCCGGCTGCGCGCGGGCCACAACAAGGCCGGCCTGGCCGCCGAGCACCTGGGCGGCGTGGCCGCCCTGCTGGCCATGCGCGAGCTGTCGCTGCGGGTGGAGGAGGACTGGCCGGGGGTGCTGGCCGACCTGGAGCTGTTGCGCACCCTCATCGTGACCCGCGCCGGCCTGGTGGCCAACCTGACCGCCGGGGCCGGCGAGCTGGCCGGGTTCGAGCCGCGCCTGGCGCGGTTCCTGGACGGCCTGCCCGCCACCCGGAACCCGGCCGCGGTGTGGGAGCCCGGGCCGGCCCTCAAGGCCGAGGGCCTCACCGTGCCCAGCATGGTGAACTACGTGGGCCAGGTCCTGGACCTGCCCGCCACCGGCTGGAAGTTCCACGGCTCCACCCTGGCCCTGACCAACCTGATCCGCACCGGCTACCTCTGGGAGAAGGTGCGGGTGCAGGGCGGGGCCTACGGCGCGTTCTGCACCTACGACCGCTTCACCGGGGCCATGAGCTTCGCCTCCTACCGCGACCCCAACCTGGGCCGCACCCTGGAGGCCTTCTCGGCCACGGCGGATTTCCTGCGCTCGGCCGCGGTGAACCCCACGGAGCTGGAAAAGGGCGTCATCGGCGCAGTGGGCGACCTGGACGCCCACATGCTGCCCGACGCCAAGGGCTTCGCCTCCCTCATCCGCACCCTGGCCGGCGACACCCCAGACAACCGCCAGCGCCTGCGCGACGAGCTGTTAAGCGCCAGTCCCAAGCACGCCAAGGCCCTGGCCGACGCCATGGAAGCGGCCCTGCCCAACGCCAGGATAGCGGTCCTGGGCGCGCGGCAGGGGATCACCGGGTCGGGGCTGGGGTTCGAGGTGACCGAGGTGATGGGGTAGGGGCGGAGAAAGCCGAAGCGTGAGGAAGGGCGATTCGTGAATCGCCCCTACGCAAACCGGGCCGAGCCGACGCGGAGGCAGGGGTTTCTCTCGGATGGGCGTTCGCTTAAGAGGCACATTGGCGTGCGGGCAGGGCGCTCTTCCGTAGGGGCGATTCACGAATCGCCCGGC
>JAEXTU010000210.1 GCA_023453335.1 Pseudomonadota bacterium
CCTGGCCGGCATCCGCCTGGGCCGGGACCTGGGCCTGGCGGTAAACCTGGGGCACGGGCTCAACTACGTGAACATCCTGGCCTTTGCCCGGGTCGAGGAGGTGAGCGAGTACTCCATCGGGCACAGCATCATGTCCCGGGCCATCTACGTGGGCGTGGGCCAGGCCGTGCGGGAGATGGCCGACCTGATCCGCTCTTTTGTCCCGTAATCTTCCCAGGGAGATGCCATGATCGTCGGCCTGGGCATAGACGTGGTGGAGCTGGACCGCATCAGCCTGTCCCTGGCGCGGTACGGCGAACGCTTTCTCACGCGGGTGCTCACCGAGTACGAGCGCTCCCGCCTGCCCCGTAACCCCATCGCCTTCGTGGCCGCCCGTTTCGCGGCCAAGGAGGCGGCGTCCAAGGCCCTGGGCACCGGCTTCCGGCGCGGGGTGAGCTTCCGGACCATCGAGGTGCGTGACCTGCCCTCGGGCAAGCCCGAACTGCGCCTGACCGGCGCGGCTCTGGACGTGCTGGCCGAACTGGGGGGCAACTCCTGTTCGGTGAGCCTGACCCACGGCCGGGACGTGGCCGCGGCGGTGGTGGTCATCGAGGTCCTGCCATGATCCTCCCCCTCTGCTCCCCCCTGCCAGCCCCGGCGGAGATGGCGGCCTGGGACCGGGCGGCCATGGACCTGGGACTGGCCGAAACCGTGCTCATGGAGAACGCCGGCCGGGAGGCCATGGCCGCGCTCGTGGCGGCCTTCGGCCCGGTAGCCGGCCGCCGCGCCCTGGTCCTGGCTGGGCCGGGCAACAACGGCGGGGATGCCTTCGTGCTGGCCCGGCTCCTGGCCGGGGCCGGGGCCGCAGTGCGCACCCTGCACCTGGCCCCGCGCAAGAAGTACCGCGGCGCGGCGGCCGCCAACCTGCGCCTGGCCGCCCGCCTGGGCCTGGACCTGACCCTGCGCGCCCCGGACTCCCTCGATCGGGAGACGCCGCCCGACATCCTGGTCGACGGGCTCTTCGGCACCGGGTTCAGCGGCCCCCTGCGCGACCCGGCCCGCCGGGCCATTGAGGCCGCCAACCTGCTGGGCCGCAGCGCCTTCGTCCTGGCCCTGGACATTCCCTCGGGCCTATCAGGCCTCAGCGGCGAGCCCCAACCCATCGCCATCCGGGCGGACCTCACCGTGGCCTTCCACGCGGCCAAGCTGGGCTCGGCCCTGCCCCGGGCTGCTTCCTGGACCGGCCGCCTGGCGGTGCGGGATATCGGCATCCCGGCCCAGGTCCAGGCCGAGGCCCCGGCCGGTTGCTATCTGCTCGGCCCGGCGGTGCGCGACCTGCTGCCCGCCCCGGCCCCGGACCTGCACAAGGGCCAGGCCGGGCACGTGCTGTTCATCGGCGGCTCGGCCGGCCTCACCGGCGCGCCGCTCCTGGCCGCCCTGGGCGCGCTGCGCGGGGGTGCTGGCCTGGCCACCCTGGCCTGCCCCGAGGACCTGGCCGCCGAGGCGCGCGCCGGGTTCCCGGAGGTCATGGCCCTGCCCCTGGGCAAGGGCCGGGACTGGACCGCGGCCATGGCCCGGGAGCTGACCCCCCAGCTGGAGCGTTTCGACGCCCTGGTGCTGGGGCCGGGCCTGGGCCGCAGCCCGGGCGCGGCCGCCTTCCTGGCCGCCCTGCCCGCGCCCCTGCCCCGGCCCGCAGTGGTGGACGCCGACGCCCTGTACTGGCTGGCCGAGAGGCGCTCCCTGCGCACCCTGCTCCCGCCGGACTGCATCCTCACCCCCCATCCCGGCGAGGCCGGCCGCCTGGCCAAGGTCCCCACCCACGACATCGCGGCCGACCGCCGGGGCCAGGCCCGGGCCCTGGCCGCGGACCTGGGCCGGGTCACGGTGCTCAAGGGCGCGGGCAGCCTGGTGGCCGGCCCGGGAGGCACGGTGCTGCTCTGCCCCCTGGCCGCCCCCTGCCTGGCCGTGGCCGGTTCCGGGGACGTGCTGGCCGGCCTGGCCGGGGCGCTCCTGGCGCGCGGCTTGGCTCCCCTTGACGCGGCGGGCCTCGCCACGTACTGGCACGGTTCGGCCGGGATCCTGCTCGGACGCGGCTTTCCCGGCCGCGGCAACCTGGCCCGGGAGATCACCGACGCCCTGCCCCGGGCACTGGAGGAGGTGCACCCATGCTGAAGGCCAAGGATATCATGACCAAGGCTCCCTTCACCCTGCGGCCCACCGACGACATCGCCTCCGCGGCGCGGGTCATGGTGGAGATGCGCATCAACGGCCTGCCCGTGGTGGACGAGGCCGGCGACCTGGTGGGCATCATCACCCAGAGCGACCTGGTGGCGCAGCAGAAGACCCTCAGCCTGCCCTCGGTGTTCACCCTGTTCGACGGGTTCGTGCCCCTGGCCTCCCTGGACAAGCTGGAGGCTGAGTTCAGGAAGATCACGGCCATGACCGTGGCCGAGGCCATGACCAAGGACCCGGCCACCATCGCCCCGGATACCCCCCTGGAGCAGATCGCCGCGCTCATGGTGGACCGCCAGTACCACACCCTCCCGGTGGTGGACGGCGGCCGCCTGGTGGGCGTGGTGGGCAAGGAGGACGTGATCCGGACCCTGATCCCCGGGGCGGCCAAGGCTTGAAACCGGCGGAGCTGGTCCTCTTCCTGGCCGACGAGCCCGCCACCCTGGATCTGGGGCGCGCCCTGGCCCGGGTGCTGGGGGCCTGGCCCACGCCGCCGGCCCTGCTCCTGGCCGGCGAACTGGGCAGCGGCAAGACCACCCTGGTGCGCGGCTTGGTCGCGGCCCTGCCCGGCGGGGAGGCGGCCCGGGTGAGCAGCCCCAGCTTCAACCTGGTGAACCTCTACCCCACCCGGCCCGAGGCGGCCCATTTCGACCTCTACCGCCTGGAGCACGGTGCCCTGGACGACGACATCCTGGACTGCCTGCTGGAGTGCCCGGGGCTCAAGATGGTGGAATGGGCCGAGCGGCTGCCCCGGGATTGCCGTCCATCCGCGACCCTGGAGATCACCCTGGCCGCGCGGGACGCGGGCCGCGAGGCCACCATCCGCGCTCGCGGGCCGTTGGCCGAAGAATGCTTGCAACTGCTGCGAACACAGCTTATCCCTGGAACCCCCTGACCGGGCCGGAATCACTCCCGGACCCGCTCCGGGGGGAAGCCATACGACGAGGTTCAACACAGGCATGAAGATCATCGTGCAGAAGTTCGGCGGCACCTCGGTGGCCGGCCTGGACCGGATGCTCACCATCCGCCGCAAGGTGCTCGCCGCCCTGGAAAAGGGCTACAAGGCCATGGTGGTGCTCTCGGCCATGGCCGGGGAGACCAACCGGCTCATCGAACTGGGCCGCCAGTTTTCCAAGACTCCGGTTCCCGCGGAAATGGACGTGCTCATGACCACCGGCGAGCAGACCTCGGTGGCCCTTTTCGCCATGCTGCTCCAGGACGCCGGGGTCAAGGCCCGCTCGGTCCTGGGCCACCAGGCCGAGATCACCACCGACTGCATGTTCGGCAAGGCCCGGATCATGTCCATCAACACAAACAAGCTCCGCAACATGCTGCTGGAGTACGACGTGCTGGTGGTGGCCGGGTTCCAGGGCTGCGACGAGCAGGGCCGGCTGACCACCCTGGGCCGGGGCGGCTCGGACACCTCGGCGGTGGCCCTGGCCGCCGCCCTCCACGCGGATCTGTGTCAGATTTACACCGATGTAGACGGGGTTTATACGGCCGATCCCCGTTCGGTTACCGGGGCAAAAAAGCTAGAGGAGATCACCTACGACGAGATGCTGGAGCTGGCCACTCTGGGAGCCCAGGTGCTCCACAATCGCTCGGTGGAAATGGCCAAGCGGTATAATGTCAATCTGGAGGTGCTCTCCAGC
>JAEXTU010000039.1 GCA_023453335.1 Pseudomonadota bacterium
GAACACGTAGGGCCCGGCGTAGAAAGGCCGCGCCGCGGTCGGAGCCGTGACCTGGGAGGCCTCCTGTGCCGAGGGCGCGGCAGGCGTGGCGTTGGGCGCGGCGGGAACCGCTCTGGACGCGACCGGAGCGGCCACGCTCCCCCTGGCCTGGCCCTTGGCCGCCGGGGCCGCGGCGGTGGTGTTCACCGGGGCGGCGGGCTCGGCCTTGCCGTTCTTGGCCCCCGGGGTCGGGGTCTCGGTCTTGCCGTTCCTGGCCGGCTCGGGCTTGGCGACGGCCTTGGCCTCCGGTTTGGCCTCGGGCTTGGCCGGGGGGGCCACCGCGCCGCTGGATTTCCAGCGCGCGCCCAGAGGGTCGCGAAAGATGTCCACCACCAGCTTGCGGGTGTCCGGCAGGGCGTGGACCACGAAGCCGAAGCCCGGGTCCTTGAGGGTGATGCGCACCCCCCCGTCCGCGGCCGCCACCCCGGCCACCAGTCGGGAGCGGCCCAGGTCCGTGCCCGGGGCGGCGCGGCCGTCCAGGGCCAGACCCTTGGGCAGGGTCAGCAGTATCTCGGTGGAACCGGTGCGGGCGGCGGCGTACTGGGGGAGCTTGCCGTCGAATTCAAAGACCAGCCGTTCCCGGTCCGGGCGCTGGTCGAAACTGTATGCGCCGCACCAGCCCGGGGCGGCCAGGGCCGGCAGGGACAGCGCGGCTGCGAGAAGTATCCAGGCGAGCCTGGAGCGGATGGATGCATTCACTCTGGTCTTTATTGCAATAAGCATGCAACGCGCGCGGTCCGACCTCCGGGCCTAGAGATTCTTTTTCTTGAGCTTCTCGATGAGGGTGGTGCGCTTGATGCCCAGGATCTCGGCGGCCTGGTTCTTGACCCCGGCGGCCATGTCCAGGGCCTCCCTGAGCAGCCGCTCCTCCACCGTGTCCAGGAAGACCTTGAGGTCCATGCCCTGGTCCCTGAGGTCGGCCACGGTGGGCCAGGCGAAACCCGCGGAAGCAGCCAGGACGGCCTGCTCCGGCCGGGGCTTGCCCTCCACGTCGGTCCAGATCTTCTCGGGCAGGTCCGCGGAGAGCACGGTGTCCCCCTCGCAGAGGATGCTCAACCGCTCCATGAAGTTCTCCAACTCGCGGATGTTGCCCGGCCAGGAATAGCGCACCAGCATCTCCCGGGCGTCCTCGGCGATGGCCATCACCTTGCGGCTCTTGGCCGAGCAGAACCCCTTGAGGAAGTACTCGGCCAGGAGCATCACGTCGTCTCCGCGCTGGCGCAGGGGCGGCAGGTGCATGGGGATGACGTTCAGGCGGTAGAACAGGTCCTCGCGGAAGTTGCCCTTGGCCACTTCCTGCTCCAGGTCGCGGTTGGTGGCGGCCACGATGCGCACGTCCACCTTCTTGGTGCCGGTGCCGCCCACCCGCTCGAACTCCTTCTCCTGGAGCACGCGCAGGATCTTCACCTGCAGGGCCAGGGAGAGCTCGCCGATCTCGTCCAAGAAGATGGTGCCGCCGTCGGCCAGCTCGAAGCGGCCGGCCCGGGAGCGGATGGCGCTGGTGAAGGCCCCCTTCTCGTGGCCGAACAGCTCGGACTCCAGGAGTTCGCTGGGGATGGCCCCGCAGTTGATGGGCACGAAGGGCTTGTCGCGGCGCCGGGAATTGAGGTGCAGGGCGCGGACCAGAAGCTCCTTGCCGGTGCCCGATTCGCCGGTGACCAGCACCGTGGAGTCGGTGGGGGCCACCTTGCCCAGGACCTGGAAAACCTTGGCCAGGGCCGGGCTGCGGCCGATGATGTTGCCGGTATTCAGTTCCATCGCGCCTCCGCGGGGCAGGGTCTGGCCGGCTCCGGCCGGGCCGGATGCGACCATGCGCAGTGTACGTGTTCCCCTGCGCCTGTCAATATAATGACAGGAGGAAAGCGCACTTCACGCGGACGAATGGCAATAACAAGCTGGAATAGTTGCGGATACGTTTTCAGGCCACGGTATCCAGCACGGCGCCCACCATGGCGTCCTGGGTGCGGGCCACCGCCACGTTGGCCGCGTAGGTGTTCGCGTTCACCATGAGGTTGACCATCTCCCGGGCCACGTCGGTGGTGGAGGTGGACACCTGGACCGGCTGCTGCTCCACCCGGCCCTGCTGCTCCAGGAGCCGCATGGAGGGGACCGAGGGCGGGGCCTCCGGGTCCTGCCGGATCTCCTGCACCGCCACCCCGTTCTGGGCGGGCAGGTCCTCCAGGGTGACCCGGGAGGCGCGGAACTCCTCGGTGTTCACGTTGGCCAGGTTGTTGGCCGTGACCTGCTGCGACACCGAGGAGGCGTTCAACGCGGAGAGGGGGGCGGCGAGGGAGACGTCCATGCCTCCCTTTTACGCCCTTTGCACGGTCTTTTCAATGCTGGCGTAGGCGCTGTGGTTGTGGATGGACTCGAAGCTCTCCACCGCCACGCTGAACCAGGTGACCTGGGGATGGGCGCCCAGCTCCGCGGCCGCGGCGCGCACCACGTCCTCCACGAAGGCGGGGTTGGCGAAGGCCGCCTCGGTCACCGCCCGCTCGTCCTCACGCTTGAGCAGGGCGTACACCGGGGAGGAGCCCGCGGCCTCGGCGATGCTGATGAGGTCCTCCAGCCAGAGGAAGCCCCTGAACCGGGTGCGGATGCGCACCATGGCCCGCTGGCTGTGCGCGCCGCCGTTGCAGATGGCGAGCGAGCAGGGGCACACGGTCATCACCGGCACGTCCACCCCGAGCAGGAAGGAGAGGTCCCCGTTCTGCAGCTCCCCGCTGAGGGAACAGTCGTAGCCCACGAGCCCTGGGCTGGCCGTGGCCGGGGAGCGCTTCTCCAGGAAGTACGGGAAGTGGAAGTGGATGTGGGCGCGGGTGGCGGCCAGGCGGTCGCGCACGTCCTGGAGCAGCCGCTTGAAGCTGGCGTAGTCAAGGCCCTCGTCCCAGGAACCCAGGGCCTCCAGGAAGCGGCTCATGTGGGTCCCCTTGAACTGGGCGGGCAGGTCCACGAAGAGGTCCACGGTGGCCACCGTGTGCTGCACGCCCTTGCCCTTGACCCGCACGGTGATGGGCAGGGACAGGCCCTTCACCCCCACCCGGGCGATGTTCAGGGCCACCTCGGCGGGAAAGGATTGAACGTCCTCCACTAGACGATGTCCTGTCCGGTGGTGGTCAGGGAAAGCTTGCCGTGCTTGACGCCCTTGGTGGAAAGCAGCCGCTGCCCCAGCTTGCGCACCCGCTCGCCCGGGCCGCGCAGCACCAGCACTTCCAGGCAGTTGTGGTGGTCCAGGTGCACATGCAGGGAAGTGACGATGAGGTCCAGGTTGTCGTGCTGCACCTCGGTGAGCTTCTGGGAGAGCTGGCTCTGGTGGTGGTCGAAGACCATGGACAGGGTGCCGGCGATCTCCTTGTCCGTGTCCTCCCACTCCCGCTTGACCAGGGTGTTGCGGATGAGGTCGCGGATGGCCTCGGACCGGGTCTGGTAGCTCATCTCCTCGCAGAGCTTGTCGAACTTCTCCAGCAGGTCGGAATCCAGGGACACGCCGAAACGGATGGTCTGGCCCATGTGTTCTCCTTGTTTGCGCCGGGTTCAAGCCCCCGGCCGGGCGATCTCCCAGATGTTCACCGTCACCGTGCGCCCCTCCCCTGACACGGGGGTCACGCCCACGGTGCGGACCCTGTCCATGCGCCAGCCCCGCCCGGCCAGGACCTCGCGGAAGTGGCCGTACACCGCGCGGTTGGGCTCGGCCACCCAGGCCAAGCCGCGGGGGGCCAGGGCGTGGGCCAGGAAATCGGCCACCGGGCCGGCGAAGCGCTTCTCGTACATGACGTCGCCGGCCGCCACCAGGTCCGCGCAGCCGGGCCGCAGCGCGGGCGCGCGCCAGTCCATGCAGGCGAAGGCCGCCCCGGCCACCCGGTTGGCCCGGGCGGTGGACACCGCATGGCGCAGGGCCTCCAGCTCGTAGTCCAGGCCCAGCACCCGGCCGCCCAGGCTGGCCGCGGCCAGGGCGGTGAGCCCCAGGCCGCAGCCCAGGTCCAGCACCCGGGCCCCGGCCACCTGCTCCCGGTGTTCGCCCAGCCACTCGCTCAGGGCCAGGCTGGCCGGCCACAACTCCACCCAGTAGGGAAGGCGCTCGTCCGGGTCCAGGTCGCCCTGGCCGATCTGGTCCCAGAGGGTCTCCAGGTCGGCCGCGCGGGTGAGCATCCAGTCCCGGCCCAGCACCGTGCAGGTGATTCTCCCCGGGGGCCGGGCCGGAGCCTGGTGTGCGAACTGCGCCATGAATCCTGCCGGGTTCGCACGACGCCTCATGCAGCGTCGTACGCAAAGCGTGTTACGATGCGATGGGAACGTATGCCACGTTCCTCGCCAAATGCCAAGGGGGAGATGTCGAGGCCAGTCGACCGGGACCATATCCCGGAAGCGCAGGCCGTCCGGCTAGAACGGCCGGATCACCGGCAAGCCGGTGGACAGCTGGCACAGGCCCAAGAGCAGCAGAAGCAGATTGGTCAGGCCGTGCACCAGGGGCAGGAGCTTGCGCGGGGCCTTCTTGCGGTTCATCCAGGTGCCGGTGGCGTAGCTCACCACGCACAGGGGCAGGATGAGGAAGACGAAATTGCGGAAATGCCAGCCCATGCCCCCGGCCACGCCCCACTCCACCTTGGTGATGACCAGGCCCAGTACCCCGCCCAACACGTACCCGATCACCGCCAGCTGGCCCAGGCCTACGTGCCGCTTCCACTGGAACATGACCCGCTGCTTCAGGTGGTTGAAGCGGAACCGCGCCACCCCCAGGTACAGCACGTAGGCGTAGAGCAGGATGATGAGGCACATGAGGACCGGATGGATGTACAGCATGGGTCGCTCCGGAAGACGGGGTGTTGTGGAGTGTACAACATCCCCGGGGGTTGCGTGTCAAGGGCGGGTCAGGACCGGGGCCGGCCCGCATCCCGGAAGGTGCGCCAGAGCACCAGCAGGGTGAACACGAGGATGGCGGCGTCGCGCGCCAGGTCGTAGCGCATGTCCGGCACGGCCAGGGGGTCCACGGTGAAGCAGCCGCAGGCCACGTCGATGCCACGGACCAGGTTGGCCACGATGGCCGCGGTGAAGGTGGCCATGAGCCCGGCCAGGATGGCCGATGCGCCGTGGGCCAGGACCCCGCAGGCCAGGGCCAGGCCGGCCACCGCCTCGACCCAGGGCAGGAGCATGGCCGCCGGGTTCACCAGGGCCGCGGGCAGGATGCGGTAGTTGGCCACGGCCTGGGCAAAAAGCGCGGGATGGGCGATCTTGTCCAGGCTGGCCAGGACGAAGAGCAGGCCGAGGCCCACGCGCAGCGCGGTCCAGACCCGGTTCACGGCGTGTTCCCCGCAACGGTCGGCAGGCCGGCCGCCTCCCACTCCGCCATGCCGCCGGTGAAGACCTTCACCCCGGAGTAGCCGAGCATGAGGAGGTTCTCGGCCAGGTCCCGGCCCAGGGGGCAGGCCGGGTCGTGGCAATAGGCCACCAGGGGCCGGTCCTTGGGACCGTCGGCCAGGAGGGCCTCCACCTGGTCCGCGAACAGGTCCGGGGGGATGTTGCGCGCGCCCGGGATGTGGCCCGCGGCATAGTCCGCCGGGAAGCGGGCGTCCAGGAACACCGCCCCGGCCCGGTGCAGGGACTGGGCCGCGGCCAGGTCCAGGGCCGGCGCGCCGCCCTCCTCTGCTGGGGCAGAGGAGGCCGCCGGCTGCGGGGTGGGACTCCAGGCCAGGCCGCGGAGGTGCGCGTTGGCCGCCCAGGCCAGGGCCGCGGCCAGGCCCAGCAGGAACAGGGCCTGGAACAGGGCCGGGAAGAGCATGGCGCGCCAGCGGGACATGGCCGATGTGCATATCCCCGGGGCCGCGCGCCGTCAACGCCGGGTGGCGCAAGGCGTGAGCCTGTGCTATGCCGGGGCCAGACGGAGGAGCCCATGCCCGACTACACCGACCTCACCCCGGTCCAGGCCCGCGCCTATCTGGCGGCGCACGGATCGGACGCCTTCACCCTGCTCGACGTGCGCCAGGACTGGGAATACGCGGAGATGCACATCCCCGGGGCCAAACACATCCCCCTGCCCGAGCTGGCCGAGCGGGTGGCCGAGCTGGACCGGGGCAAGCCGGTGCTGGCCTACTGCCGCTCCGGCGGCCGCAGCTCGGCCGCGGCCGGGTTCCTGGCCGGCCAGGGCTTCGGCCGGGTGCTCAACCTGGCCGGCGGCGTGAGCGCCTGGCAGGGCGAGGCGGTGAGCGGCGGCCCGGACTTGGGCCTGGACTTCTTCGCCGGGGCCGCCGGCCCCCGGGACGTGGTGCTGCGGGCCTGCGGCATGGAGCAGAACCTGAACCGGTTCTACGCCGGCCTAGCCCGGAAGGCCGGGGACCCCGAAACCCGGGACACCTTCGCCCGGCTGGCCGGGTTCGAGGAAAAGCACATCGCCTGGCTGCTCATCGTGCACCGCCAGGCCACGGGCGAGGCCCTGAGCGTGGCCGACTTCCTGGACAAGGCCCTGGACCTGGCCCTGGAGGGCGGCATCACCGCCGAGGACTTCCTGGAGCAGAACCCGGACCTCCTGGACTCGCCCCGGGCCGCCCTGGAGGCGGGCATGGCCATCGAGGCCTATGCCCAGGACCTCTACGCCCGCCTGGCCGCCAGCGCCACGGACCAGGAGTCGGAAAAGCTCCTGCTGCGCCTGGCCGACGAGGAAAAGGCCCACCTCAAGGT
>JAEXTU010000274.1 GCA_023453335.1 Pseudomonadota bacterium
TGAGGAACTGGAACCGGTCGCCGTCGCGCTTGAAGCACTCGGCCCGTTGCTTGGGCCGCAGCGCGGAGAACTCGTCCCACCCGATCGCGATGTTGCTGGCATTCATGGCGGCTCCCTAGATTGGTTCGGCAGGGGCCGGGCAGGCCGTTGCCGGGTTGGGGAAGGAAGGCAATCCGGTCAAATCACGGGGGGTGGTGCGGAAGGACAGGACGGATTCGGTCTCTCTGCGGGCCATGCAGCATGTCCCCACGTCGACTCTGGGCACGAAAAGCCGGCGGATGATCGTTATGGTCTGGTCAAGAACGCACTGTTTTCCAACAGGTTGCACGCGCAGGTGCGCAATCTAAAATTTTTCTGGAAATAGGGGAAAAGGCAGGAACAGTCAACGCCGGGATGGGGCGGGCGCAAAGGCCCGGCGGGCCTAGTCCAGCTTTTTCTGGACCGAGTCCAGCTTGGCCGTCAGGCCGCCTTCCCGCCCCTTGCGGATGTCCAGCTTGAGATGCACGATGATGCGGGAGCAGTCGGGCTCCAGGGCCAGGTAGCAGGCGCGCACCACGGCCATGACCTGGTCGTACTCACCCTCGATGCAGGTGCCCATGGGCGTGAGCACGTAGGGCAGGCCGCTGGCCGAGATAGCCGCCAGGGCGCGGGCCACGAAGGCCGAGACGCTCTCGCCCTGGTCCAGGGGATAGATGGACAGCTCGGCGATGGCGCTCATTTCTTGTCCGCTTTGGCCTCGGGCTTGGTAGCGGGCTTGGCCTTCTTCCGCTTGGCCGAGATGTGGGCCATGACCAGCTTGAGCCGGGCCATGGACTCGTCGGAGCGCAGCTTGGGCAGCTCGGTGGTGTCCACCCAGTAGATGGCCTCCACCGGGCAGATCTCCACGCAGGCCGGGCCCAGGCCCACCTGGCGGCGCTCGGCGCAGAGGTCGCACTTGGTGATAGGGACCACCCCGCCAGCGTGGTAGATGGCCCCGAAGGGGCAGGCCTCCATGCAGTGCATGGCGCGGCAGCCGCGGCAGATTTCGGGGTCGTGCAGCACGGCCCCGCCCTCCTCCTTGCGGATGGCCCCCACCGGGCAGGCCTTCATGCACTGCGGGGCTTCGCAGTGGTGGCAGTAGAGCGGGAACATGAGCCCGTCGTCGGTCTGGGTCATCTGGATGCGGGACAGGCCCCAGAGGTGCTTGCAGATGGCCTCGCAGGACTCGCAGCCGATGCACTTGGAATAGTCAACCCACTTGGTCTTGGCGCAGGTGTCGGACATGGCGGCTCCGTATTCCTTGTTCGCTTAGGGATGGCGCAACACGTAACGCAGCCAGCGCTCCATGGAGCGGGCCGCCTCCAGGCCGCCGGTGAGGGCCCAGCCGATCTTGCTGGGGCCGGTGAGGCAGTCCCCGGCCACGAAGACCCCGTCGAGCATGGTCATGCGCGGCCAGGCGGTGCCGCCCTTGCGAGTGCGCTTCATGTCCAGGGCCGCGGCGTCGGGCAGGGTGGGCAGCTCGCCCACCGCGCAGACCACTAGGTCCGCGTCCACCGCCTGCTTGTTGTCCTTGTCCGGGATGGGGCAACGCCGGCCCGACTCGTCGGGCTCGCCCAGGCTGCACTGCACGAACTCCACGCCCTCCACCCTGTCGGTGCCCCGCACCGCGGTGGGCATGGCCAGCTCGTGCCAGGTGCAGCCGCGGTCGATGAGGCTGCGCACCTCGTGCGCCCCGGCCGGGGCCTCGGCGATGGTGCGGCGGTAGAAGAGGTGCACCTCGGCCGCGCCCTCGCGCTGGGCGCTGTGCACCGCGTCCACCGCGGACAGTCCCGCGCCGATGACCACCACCTTCTTGTCGGCCACCGAAGGGGCGCAGACCTCGCCGGGCACGCAGGCCGCCCCGCGCAGGGGGAAGAGGAACTCCAGGCCGCTCATGACCTGGGGCAGGTCCTCGCCGGGCACGTTCAGGCGGCGGGAGCGCCAGGAGCCGGTGCAGAGCATGACCGCGTGGAAGTCCCGGCGCAGGTCGGCCAGGGAGCGGGAGGCGGTCACGAACACGTCGCCCTCGTCGTGCGCCGCGCCGGACGGGTCCTCCAGGGTGCCCACCACCTTGGTGCGCAGGTTGAAGACCACCCCGTAGTCCTCGGCCAGCCGCTCCATGGCCCCCTCGATGCGCGGGATGGGCAGCCGGAAGTCCGGGATGCCGAAGAGGAGCAGGCCGCCGGGCTTGGGCATCTTGTCGAAGACTTCCACGTGGTAGCCGCGGCAGGCCAGGTACCCGGCCGCGGCCAGGCCGGCGGGGCCGGCTCCGGCGATGGCCACCCGGTAGCCGTTGGCGTCGGCCGGGTCGCCGCAGAAGAGCCCGAAGTTCATGGACGAGAACATGTTCTTCCGCCTTGCCAAGGGGTTTGGGGCCAGGTGAATCCCAAGCCGGATAGTCTGTTAAGTACACTCCGGCCGGTTGGCTGGCAACCCGCGTTCGGAATTGTACAATCAGCGGGAAGCGACTATGACGTCCCCATGCGCGCGGCGGTGACCTACATCCACCACGACTGTTTCGTGCTCCGCCTGGGCGGCCGCACCCTGCTCTTCGACTGGCCGGACGCGGCGCACCGCACCCCGGCGGCCGAGGCCGCGGCACGCAAGGCGGTGGCCGGGGCCGACCTCTGGGTCCTGTTCTCGCACAGCCACCCGGACCACTGCGCCGCGGACGTGCGGGACCTGGCCGGCACCGCGGCGCGGGCGCGCTTTGTCCTGTCCTTCGACGTGCCGGACATGGTCCCGGACCTGGACCTGCCGGGCGCGTTCATCGCCGAGCCCGAGGCCGGCCTGGACGCCGACGGAGTGCGGGTCTCCTGCCTGGAGGCCAACGACCTGGGGGTGGCCTTCCTCATCGAGTCCGAGGGCGCGCGGGCGTACTTCGGCGGCGACCTGGCCCTGTGGGACTGGCCCGGGGCGGACCCCGCGGCCCGGCGCTTCACCGAGGAATATTTCGCCGCGAGCCTGGAGCGGGTGGCGGCCTTTGCGCCCCGGGTGGCCCTGGCCAACGCCGACCCGCGCCTGGCCTCCTGGAGCGGGGCCTGCCGGGTGGCGCAGGCACTGCGGCCCAAGCTCTTCGTGCCCATGCACGGCTTCGGGGACACCGGGAAGATGGCGCAGTTCGCCGCGTCCTGCCCGGCGCCCGGGGTGGACGTTTTTGCCTACGCCGCGCCCGGCGACACCCGGGAATTCACCCTCTGAGCGGAGCCCCTGTCCCGTGACCCAGACTCCCCCCCCCGGCGCGCCCCGGCGCGCCCTGTTCGCGGACCGCAACCTCTGGCTGGCCTTCGGGGTCACCTTCATGGTGGTCATGGGGGTGTCCAGCGTGGCTCCGGTGCTGCCCGACCTGCTGCGGGTGTTCGGCCTGGGCGCGGCCGGGCCGGGCATGGTGGTCACCGCCTTCACCCTGCCCGGGGTGTTCCTGACCCCGGTGCTGGGGGTGCTGGCCGACCGCGTCGGCCGCAAGGCGGTGCTGGTGCCGTCCCTGGTGGTGTTCGCCCTGTTCGGCGCGGGCTGCGGCCTAGCCCGGGACTTCCATCTCCTGCTCGGCCTGCGCCTGCTGCAAGGGGTGGGGGCCGCGGCCCTGGGCGCGCTCAACGTGACCATCATCTCCGACCTGTACGAGGGCCGGGAGCGCATCACCGCCCTGGGCTATAACGCCGGGGTTCTGGCCCTGGGCACCACGGTCTACCCGGCCCTGGGCGGGCTCTTGGGCCATTTCCACTGGAGCCTGCCCTTCTTCCTGCCGGTGCTGGCCCTGCCCCTGGCCCTGGCCGTGGGGCTGGGGCTGCGCTGCCCGGCGCCATGCCAGCGGCCGGAGATGGGCCACTACCTGCGCACCGCGCTCCGGCTGGCGGCCACCGGCCGGGCCGCGGGCCTGTTCGCGGTGAGCGGGGCCACCTTCGTGCTGCTCTACGGGCTGGTCATCACCTTTTTGCCCCTGCACCTGGACCACCGCTTCGGGGCCACGCCCTGGGCCATCGGCGGGGTCATCGCCTCGGCCTCCCTGGGCACCGGGCTGTTCTCCTCGCAGCTGGGCAGGCTGGCGATGAAAGTGCCCCAGGCCGTGCTGGTGGCCGGGGGCTTCTGCCTGTTCTGCGCCTTCGGGGCGCTTACCCCGCTCATGCCGGGACTGGCGTGGAGCGTGGTGCCGGTCTTGTGCTTCGGCGGGGGCATGGGGCTCATCGTGCCCAGCGTGCAGGCGCTGCTCGCCGAGCACGCGCCCATGGAGCACCGTGGGGCCTTCATGGCCCTGAACGGCTGGATGTTGCGCCTGTCCCAGACCCTGGGGCCGGTGCTGGGCGCGGCGGCCTACACCGCCTGGGGCATGGACGGGGTGTTCTACGCCGGCGCGGTGCTGGCCGCGGCCATGGCCGGGCTCACCGCGCTCCTGGCGGCGCGCCCCGGCCGGAAACCGGGGCGCTGAGCGGGCCGGCTCAGTCGTCGGCCGGGATGACCCAGACCACCTGGGTCTTGTTCACGAACAGGATGTCCCCGCGGCGGTCGATGTCGCGGCTGTTGGAGGTCACGTCGGTGAGGGTGAGGAAGTCCTCCTCGCCCTTGAGCAGGTCCGAGACCCGGGTGTTGTATTCGCCGATGCCGAGGTTAACGGTGCCTTCGACGATGGTGCCGTCGCTCAGGGCCATGATGACCTTGGCGAACTTGCGTTCGGGACGCTGGATGGGCATGGGCCTTCCCCTTGCAGGAGGTGTTTGGCAGTTCCATAGCCCAATCCGGGGACTGCGTCTACGGCGGGAAAAGAAAGGGCGGGACGCGCAGGACGCGCCCCGCCCGCTGAGGTTACTGGGCCGGGGCGGGCTGCGCCGTGGCGGCCTGGCCGTGGCCGGAGCCCATGCCCTGCATCATGGCGCACTTGCCGCCCTCCATCATGCCGCCGCCCATGTTGCCCATCATCTCCATCATGCCGCCCATGCCGGGGCCCATCATCCCCTTGCCCATGGGCATGGTGATGCCGGTTTCCTCGGCGATCTTGATGCGGCGGTCGATCATGGCGTCCTGCATCTCGCCCTGCAGGGCGGCTAGGTCCTTGGACAGGGCCGCGGCCTTCTTGCGGTCGGCCTTGGGCTGGGCCAGCACGGCCTCCATCTCGGCGTTCTTGGCCCACATGCGCTGGCGGATGTCCGCGGCCTTGGCGGCAAAGGCCTTGTCGATGGCCGCCGCCGCGGCCTGCTTCTCCGGGGTCAGCTGGGCGTAGGGGTTCATGTTGCCCATCATGCCGCCCTGGCCTCCCATCATGCCGCCTTGGCCCTTCATCTGGCCCATGTCATGGGCAGCGGCAGGCTTGGCGTCGGTTTCCGGATGGTGGGGGTCGGCGGCCAGAGCCGGCAGGGCCGCGGCCAGGGTGAGCAGGGCGGCGAACAGGACGGTTTTGTAGCTGAGGCGATTGATCACGGTATCTCCTTGGGTTGGGTGGTTAAGGGTGCCCGGCCCTGCCGTAGGCGTGCGCCCGAAAGGCTGGCCGGAATCCATAGTATACCTACTAAATCCGTATGGTAAAGAGCCCCAAAAAAAGAAAACGGGCACTACTGGCGATGCCGGTCCCTGCGCCCCGGCTGGCGGCGCAGCCGGACCGGCTCCACCTGCGGGGCGGGCAGGGCGGCGAAGAGGGCGCGGACTGCAAGGACCAGGACAAGGGCCAGGAGTGCGGCCATGGGAAGTCCTCCGCGGCCCGGG
>JAEXTU010000434.1 GCA_023453335.1 Pseudomonadota bacterium
CCTGGCCACGGCCAGGAACGCGCCCACCACCGCGGTGGCCGCGCAGCCCATGCCGGTGACCAGGGGGGCCAGGGGACTGCCGCCCGAGACCCGCACATCGCGCGCGCCGTCGGTGATGAAGTCCACCGCGCCGCTGGCCACGGCCACGCAGCCGTAGGTGCGGGCCAGGTTGCGCGCGGCCTCCTCGGCCGCGTCGCTGCCGTGCGTGCTGTCCACGCCCTTGGTCGCTCCGGCCGCGCCGGCCAGGGCCATGATCTCCGAGGCGTTGCCCCGGATCACCGCAGGCTTGCCCACGTTGGCCAGGGCGAGCGACGTGGCGGTGCGCAGCCGGGACGCGCCCGCGCCCACCGGGTCCAGGGCCAGGGGCAGGCCGCGCTCCGCGGCCAGGCGGGCGGCCAGGCGCATGCTGGCTATCCAGTGCGGGGACAGGGTGCCGATGTTGAGCACCAGGGCCCCGGCCAGGCCGAGCAGCTCCTCCAGTTCCTCCTCGGCGTGGGCCATGATGGGCGAGGCCCCCAGGCAGAGCAGGGCGTTGGCCGTGGAGTTCATGACCACGAAATTGGTGATGTTGTGCACCAGGGGGCGGCGCTGGCGCAGGTCGGCGAGCAGGGTCCAGACGGTGGCGGCGTGGGACATGGGAATCCTCCTGGGGGAAGGTGATGGCGGATTTTTCGCGGCGGTGCAAGGGGAGGCCCGCAGCGCGGGATGCTCATGCCAGCCGGCGGCGGCCACGGCAAGAGGCGTTGGCCACGGGGAGCGCCCTGCCGAGGCATGAATATCTTGGCTTGAATATTTACGAACTTGAGCGTATAGAACAGCGCGCAGGGCCGGCGAGGGGCGTCGAGGGGGAGCGGCGGCGCCGGGCCGAGGGGGTGCTTCCGATGCTGGAGATCTACAGCTACGCCTACGACGCGGCCGAAGAGCGCCTGGAGGTGCGGCTCGCGCATCCCGACGCGGGCAAGGTCATCCGCATCTACCGCAACTTTGCGGTGGAGATGTACGAGGCGTGGCAACTGGAAGGCTTCCAGCCCCTGACCTTCTTCCACTCCTTCATGGACGAGCACGACGAAGAGCTGCCGCTCCATTCCTGAGCCGGGGCCGGCCGGTCCCGGCTAGAACACCACGAAATCCTTCTGGGCCGCCGTGACCTTGCGCAGGTAGGTGCGGGTCTCGGCAAAGGGCAGGCGCGTTGCCAGGGTGGTGAACACCTGGTCCGGGCGCAGGGCGTTCACGTCGGCGAAGGCCGCGTCGCGGCTCTTGTCGAAGGTGCGCAGCACGTTGCCCGGCCCGGTGTTGTACGCCGCGATCTGGCAGTAGAGTCGGGAGGTGGGGTCGGCCACCTTGGCCAGGTGGCGGGCGTCCAGCAGGTAGAGATAGGCTGCGCCGTAGGTGATGCTGTTGTCCGGGTCCAGGAGGAAGGCCGGGGTGGGGGGCTCCTCCTTCCCCTCCAGATGGCCGCGCACCTCGGTCCCGGCCGAGGTGGGCACCACCTGCATGAGCCCGAAGGCCCCGGCATTGCTCACCGCAAAGGGGTTGAAGCTGCTCTCGGTGCGGATCACCGCGTAGATGAGGCTCCGGGGCACCCCGAAGCGGGCCGCGGCGGCCTCCACCTGGGGCCGGTACTTGGCCGCGCGCAGGGGCAGGTGGTCCGGGGCCAGGGGGAACTGGACAAAGGACACGGTGCGGCCCCCGGCCGGCCGGGTGCGCAGGGCCTCGCCCACCAGCCTGGCGGCAAATGCCTCGGCCGAGGCCGGGGTGGCGATGTCCCGGCCCTCGAAGTCCTTGACCTCGCCGAGCAGGAAGGGTTCGCCCGATTCGGTAACCGCCGCGTCCGAGAAGAGGTCCACGGCCCGGGGGTCGCGGGGGGTCATGAGCGTGGAGACCACGGCCCGGCGCAGGCTGGCCGCGGGGTCGGTGTCGTCCACGGTCTCCACCGTGACCAGGCCGGCGTCGAAGTCCACCAGGGCGCGGCTCTTGTAGCCCGCGACATACTTCACGTACTCCTTGGGCGCGGGCTCCTTGGCCTCGTCCTTTCCCCAGACCTTGCCCACCGCCTCGCGCAGGGCGGCCAGGGCCTTCCTGAAGCGTCCCAGGTCCGCCTCCAGGGCCGCGGGGTGCACGGCATAGCGCACGGCCTTTTCCGCGGCCATGCGCCCGGCTCCCGCCGCATCCCCGGTGGCCGCGATCCGCGCCGCCCGCAGGGCATCCGACGCCGAGCAGGCGGCCAGGGCCAGGGAGAGGAAAAGGGCGAGCAAGCGAACGGGGCGGCAGGGCATGAGCCCGGGGTAGCAGACTTTGCCGCGGAGGGGAAATCACCGCCCTTGCCCAAACCGCCCCGATAGGCCATATCCTGGGGCCATGAGCACGCAGCGCAGCATTGCCGGGTTCGTGCTGGCGGCAAGCATCGTGACCTTCGGGCTGGGGTCGCTGGGCCTGAGCCTCCGGCTGGAGCCCTTCGCCACCTGGTACTACCTGTGGGCCTGGTGGCCGTACATCCTGGGCGCGGAGTCCGCGCTGCTCATCATGGGCGGGTATTCCATGCTCTACGAGGAGCCACGGCGCTTCCTGGCCTCGCTCCCCCTGTCCGTGACCGTGTGGGCCCTGTTCGAGCTCTACAACCTCCGGCTGGGCAACTGGCTGTACCTGAACCTGCCGGCCGACACCGGGCTGCGCTGGGCCGGGTACGCGCTGGCCTTCGCCACGGTGCTGCCCGGCCTGTCCGTGACCCGGCGGCTCCTGGAGTTCTGGGGGGTGCTGGACCGCGCCTCCTGCCAGCCGTGGCGGGCGCGCCGCCTGCACCCCTGGTGCACCCGCCTGGGCCTGGCCTGCCTGGTGCTGCCCGTGCTCCTGCCGCGCTACTGCTTCCCCCTGGTCTGGGCCGGGCCAGTGCTGGTGCTGGAGCCTTTGCTGCACACCCGGGGGGCGCGGTCGTTCCTGGCCGGGCTGGCCCTGGGCCGGCCCCGCCTGCTGGGGCAGGCGCTCCTGGCCGGCGGCATCTGCGGGCTGCTATGGGAGTGCTGGAACTGGTGGGCCCACGCCAAGTGGGTGTACACCGTGCCTTTCGTGGGGGAGTGGAAGCTCTTCGAGATGCCGGTCCTGGGGTTTCTGGGCTTCCCGGTCTTTGCCCTGTCCTGCTTCGCCCTGTCCGAGGCCTTCTTCCTCTACCTGGCCCAACTGCGGCGGTTCCCCGCGGCCCCCCCGCCCCAGGCCGG
>JAEXTU010000023.1 GCA_023453335.1 Pseudomonadota bacterium
GCGGACTGGGCCGTGGCGGCCAGCACATGGGCGGCCGGAGCCGGGCCGCCGGAGCCCTTGCCGACGGAGAAGAGGGTGGGCTTGCCCGGCTTGTCGGCCGGCGTGGCGGCCGCGGGGGCCTCGCCAGCCGGGGCGTGCACCGTGGCCGCCTTGGTCTGGAACTTGGACTTGGATATCTGCTGGAAGGCCTCCTTGAGGGATTCCAGGATGCGGATGACCTCGTCGATCTGCCCGATGTTCATGCGCAGGTTGGCCTGGAGCAGCCGGGTATTGCAGTAGAAATAGAGGTTGTGCAGGTTCTGCGCCAGATCCCCGCCCTTTTCCACGTTGAGGCTGCCGTCCAGCTCGGCGATGACGTCCAGGGCCTTGGATATGAGCATGCCCTTCTGGGCGTAGTCGCGCTCCTCGATCTTGGCTTTGGCCTGCTTGAGGAACTTGATGGCCCCCTCGTAAAGCAAGAGCAGGAGGTCCCCCTGGTCAGTGGTGGTGACCTGGGTGGCGAGGTAGGCGTAAGCGGCTTTCTGCATTGTTTCCTCTCAGGGGCCGTCGGGTTAGCCGCTGCCCGAGGGCAGCTGCTTGATGGAGTTGCTGAGCGAGTTGGAGATGTTGTTGTAGTTACCGAGCACCGCGTCCAGCCGGGCGTAGCGCTCGCGCAGGTGTTCCTCCAGGCTGGTGATGCGGGTGTTCTCCCGGTCGATCTTCTTGTCGATGTTGTCCATGATGTCCTGGTAGTTCTCTTCCAGGATGTGCAGGGGGCCGCTGGTGGAGCTGGTGAGGTCCTTGAGGGACTCGGCCAGTTGGCCGGCCTTGCCCTGCTTGAGCCGGACCTCCCCGGAATAGCTCCCCGCGGTGAGGTTGGTGACCGACACCACGAGGCCTCCCTCGTCGTAGCCGTGCACGCCGGTGATCTGGTGGTTGGTGTTGTCCACGGTGGCGGTGTGGCCGTTGATGGTGGCCCCGGAGATGTTGCCCGAGCCGTCCACGGTGTAGGACACGGCGTAGGTCCCGGCCTTGGTCAGGTTGTCGATGTGGGAGTAGTAGGAGAAGTTCGAGGAGTTGCTCCCCCCGATAAAGTCCGCGGCGAAGATTTCGGCCACCGCGTCGGCGTTGGTGGCCAGGGCCTCGTCCAGGGTGGTTTCATCGAGCACCAGCAGGCCGCGGGTGGCCGAATCCTCGGAGGCGTCGGTGGTGATGCCCACCTGGGCCAGCACCGAGACCAGGTCATCGTTGTAGTCGAAGCCCGTCCCCTTGCCCGCCACCAGGTCCTTGAGCTGGGTGGAGATGAGCTGGACCCCGTAGTTGCCGGTGAGGATCGATCCGGACTTGGTGGTGGTGTTGAACTTGGTGATGTCCAGGATGTACTGGCGCACCTCGTTGACCTTGTCCACGAAGTCGCGAACGTTCTGCTTGACCGCCTCGTTGTCCACCGCGGTGGACACGGTGGTGGTACCGGTGGTCTTGAGGTTCAGGGTGAGGCCCGAGATCACGTCGGTGAGGGTGTTGCTGGAGCGCTCGATCCAGGAGCCGGCGGCGCTGGGGAAGCCGTCCACCTTGACCTGGCTGTTCTGGGCGTTCTGGGTCTGGGCCATGTTGGAGGCCTGGACGTTGGACAGGGTGCTGCCCGCGTTCACGCTGAACTGGTAGCTCCCGCCCAGGTCCATGCCCCAGATCTGCAGGCGGTAGTCGTTGTCCGCCACCTTGATGGCCGCGGCTCGCACTCCCGGGTTGTCCGGGTCGGTGTTGATGGCGTTGACCAGGCCGGTCAGGGTGGTGCCCGAGCCGATCTCTATGCTCACGCTGGTGGAGTTGTACGTGTAGGCGAAGGTTTCGGCCGACGCGGAGGTGTTCACCGTAGCCGTGGCCGAGGAAAAGGAGTGGGAGCCCACCCACACGTCGTTCTTGGCCAGCTGGTTGACCTGGATGGTGTGCGCGGCCTCCTGGGCCGAGGAATCGGCGGTGGCCGTGAGGATCGAGCTGTCCGACGGCGTGGCGTTTTTGACCAGGAACTCGCTCAGGGTGTCCATGCCCTCCATGGACGTCTTGAGGGAGAGCATCTTGGTGCTGAGCACCTGGAAGGTGTCGACCTTGGACTGCCAGTCGGATTTCCAGGCGTTGAGGCGGTTGATGCGGAACTTCTCGACCTGCACCGTGGCCTGGATGATGGAGTCGAAGTCGGTGCCGGACCCCAGGCCCGAGAACACGATCTTGCTGTCGGTCGAGATGGACCCGGTATTGGTAATGGAATCGGAGGCCATGCGTCACCTCGCTGGGCAGAAAATTCCGGCAGAGCCCGGGCGGGACTCCTCCGGCCAAGATTTCTGCAAGCTGGGTGCCAACGTTGGCCTCACAGCGAGGAGCCGGGCCGGGTTTTCCACCGCGGCCCGGCTCCTGTCAGAGGTTTGCCTGTGCGTTGCCCTTCAGGACTAGCCGCCCAAGAGCTGCATGGCCAACCGCGGCAGCGAGTTGGCCTGGGCGAGCATGGCCACGGCGGACTGCGACAGGATCTGCTGACGCACGAATTCGGTCATCTCGGTCGCCACGTCCACGTCGGAGATCTGGGACTCGGCGGCCTGGAGGTTCTCGGCCTGGATCTGCAGGTTGGAGATGGTGTTCTCCAAACGGTTCTGCAGGGCGCCCAGGGCGGCGCGGATCTTGTCCTTGGAGATGATGGCGTTGTTGATCGCATCCAGGGCCTTCTGGGCCGCCTGCTGGGTGGAGATGGCGTAGCCGTCGTTGCTGGTCGAGGCCTGGTTGCCCACGCCGAAGGCCGAGGCGGTCGCCGTGTTGATCTGGATGTAGTAGTAGTCCGAGGTCGAATCGTTGCCCACGCCGAAGTGGACCTTCAGCTTGCCGGTGGCGAGGAGCCCGGACCCGTCATGGGTGGTGCTGGAGAGGTTGCCGTTCAGCAGGTAGATGCCGTTGAAGTCCGTGGCGTTGGCGATTCGGGTGATTTCCGAGGCCATGGCCGGGTACTCGGAGTCGATGATCAGGCGCTGGTCGGAGTTGTAGGTGCCGGTGGCCGCCTGCTCGGCCAGCTCCTTCATGCGGATGAGCTTTTCGTCGATGACGCCCAGGGCCCCGTCCGCGGTCTGGATCAGGGAGATGGCGTCGTTGGCGTTGCGCACGCCCTGGTTGAGGCCGGCGATGTCGGAGCGCATGAGCTCGCGCACGGCCAGGCCGGCGGCGTCGTCGGCCGCGGTGCCCACGCGCAGGCCCGAGGAGAGCCGGCGCACCGAGGTTGAGAGGTTGCCGAACGCGGTGCCCAGGTTGCGGGCCGCGTTCATGGCCATCAAGTTGTGATTGATAACCAGAGACATGGGACTTTCCTCCTTGAAAGTGTCACTTTTGGCGTCCTTGCCAAAAAGCTTCGATCTGGTGGTCCGGAGGCCGGATACGGTTGGCGCACCTCCTTGTCGGCCGGGATTCGGACCTAGTGTCGCACACCTTATCGTCGTCTCAGGAGGAAAACTTTATACCGACAAGGAACTGCCCCGCCGCTGGAAGGCGACGGGGCAGGTTGCCGGAGATGTCAGTCAGTTAGGAACTAGCCGCCGAGCAGCTGCATGGCCAGGCGCGGCAGGGAGTTGGCCTGGGCCAGCATGGCCACCGCGGCCTGGGTGAGGATCTGCTGGCGCACGAACTCGGTCATCTCCTCGGCCACGTCCACGTCGGAAATGCGCGATTCCGCGGCCTGCAGGTTCTCGGCCTGGATGGAGAGGTTGGTGATGGTGTTCTCCAGGCGGTTTTGCAGCGAGCCCAGGGAGGCGCGGATGTTGTCCTTGGAGATGATGGCCGCGTTGATGGCCGCCAGGGCGGACTGGGCCGCCTCCTGGGTGGAGATGGCGAAGCCGCCGTGGGTGGGGTCCGCGGCGTTGCCCAGGCCCAGGGCCGAGGCCGTGGCCGTGTTGACCCGGATGTAGTAGTAGTCCTCGGCCGAGTCGTTGCCCACGCCGAAGTGGACCTTGAGCTTGCCGGCGGACCGCAGGCCGGTCCCGTCGTGCGTGGTGGAGGAGAGGTTGCCGTTGAGCAGGTAGATGCCGTTGTAGTCCGTGGCGTTGGCGATTCGGGTGATTTCCGAGGCCATGGCCTGGTATTCCGAGTCGATGATGAGCCGCTGGTCGGAGTTGTAGGTGCCGGTGGCGGCCTGTTCGGCCAGCTCCTTCATGCGGATGAGCTTCTCGTCGATGATGGAGAGCGCGCCGTCCGCGGTCTGGATCAGGGAGATGGCGTCGTTGGCGTTGCGCACGCCCTGGTGCAGCCCGGCGATGTCCGAGCGCATGAGGTCCTTGATGGCTAGGCCGGCCGGGTCGTCGGCGGCGATGGCGATGCGCAGGCCCGAAGACAGCCGGCGGGTGGAGACCGAGAGCTTCCCGAAGGAGGTGCTCAGGTTCCGGGCCGCGTTCTGGGCCATCAGGTTGTGATTGATGACAAGCGACATCGGCTCTCCTTGCGCGCTGCCTTCGGCCGCTCAGGCGCGGCCGTGACGGACGAGTGACATTTTTTCCGCTGCCGCTGTGCGAAGCAAGAAGCAGGCCATTGTAAACAAATGCAAAGACCCCGCCGGAGGGAGGCGGGGTCTCTGACATGGGAGGCCGGAGAAAGTTAGCTTGAACAGTAAGGGGTTCCGTTCTCCATGCGCAGCTGGCGGTGGGCGCAGGCCGCGTAGCCCAAGTCATGGGTGACCATGATCACCGAGAGGCCTTCAGCGTTCAGGTCCTGGAGCAGCCCCACGATCTCCTTGCCGGTGCCCGGGTCCAGGGAGCCGGTGGGCTCGTCGGCAAAGAGGATGCCGGCCTGCTTGACCAGGGCGCGGGCGATGGCAACCCGCTGCTGCTCGCCGCCAGAGAGCAGGCCGGGCAGGCGGTGGTGCTTGCCGGCCAGGCCCACCCGGTCCAGGCACTCCTTGGCGCGATCGCGGGCCGCGCGGGGCGCGGGCGTCAGCCCGGACATGAAGGGCAGGAGCACGTTCTCCAGGGCGGTGAGATAGGGCAGGAGGTGGTGCATCTGGAACACCACCGCGAAGTCCCTGCGGCGCAGGGCGGAGAGTTCGGCCTCGGAGAGCCGGGTCACGTCGCGGCCCAGGTAGAGCACCTGGCCCGCGTCCGGGGCCAGCAGGGTGGAGAGGATGTTGAGAAGGGTGGACTTGCCCGAGCCGGAGCGGCCTACAATGGCCAGGAACTCCCCCTGCTCCAGGGTCAGGCTCACGTCGCGCAGGACCGGGGTGGGGCCTTCGGCCGAGGCGTAGGACTTCACGATGTTGCGGGCTTCCAGCATGGCGGTCTTTCTTCTATGCCTCGCGGGGCGAGTTGTTATCTTTTAAAAAATACCCACGGGTATTCTTAAGGTTTTTTACAGGGCCACCAATGCGGCCGAGGGTTCGATGCGGGCGGCCTTGGCCGCGGGGTAGGCCGCGGCCAGGGCGGCCACCAGGGCCATGCCCAGGCTCACCGCCAGGGCCTCCACGCTGTCGAACCGAGGCAGGACCTCGCTGGCCGCGTCCAGCATGAGCACCACCCGGCTGCCCAAGGCGAAGCCGGCCAGGGAGCCGATGGCCCCGGCGGCCGCGCCCAGGAGCAGGGCCTCGAAGCAGAAGATGGCGAAGATGCCGCCCCGGGTGTAGCCCAGGGAGCGCAAGAGCCCGATTTCCGCCTTGCGCTCGTTCACCGCCGAAAGCATGGAGAAGCCCACCACCGCGCAGGCGCTCACCAGAATCACCAGGGCCACGGCCAGGGTCAGGTGCTGCACGAAGTGCACCGAGGCCATGCGGCCCTCCACCACGCTGCGCAAGGCCTTCACGTCCAGGCCCGGGAGCTTGGCCCCGAGCTGGGCCACGATGTCCTCGATGGGACAGCCCGCACACAGGGCCGAGACTTCCACGAAGTTCACCTTGCCGGGCAGGTGGAACAGGCGCTGGGCCAGGGTGAGGTCGGCCAGGACCACGGTGTCGTCATCCCCGCCGGTGGGGGAGAGCACCCCGGCCACCGAAACCTCCTCGTTGCCCAGGCGGAAGCTGGAGCCGTAGTCCAGGCCCAGCCGGGCGGCCACGGTGGAGCCCAGCACCACCTCGTTCTCCCGGGTGGGGAATAGCCCCTTGATGCGCCAGTACCGCTTGATGGTCTGCTCCTGGTCAAAGCGCACCCCCACCACCGGCACCTGCTCGTTGCCCACCGCCGCGGTGCCCACCAGCTTGGGGGCCACCGCGGACAGCCGGTTGGCCAGGTCGATGGAGCGGATGGCGTCGAGGGTCTGGGCCTCGTCCAGGTGGCGCACCTCGTAGAGCAGGTTGCCCAGGCTGACGCCGCCGTAGGAGACGGCCAGGGTCTCGGCCCTGGGCGAGACCAGGATGTTGGCCCCGAAGGCGGTGAGCTTGCGCTCCAGGCCCTCGCCCACCACCCGGGACACGTGCCACAGGGCCACCATGGAGGTGGCGCCCAGGGCGAAGACCAGGGTGAGCAGCAAGGTGCGCGGCCATTTGCGCCGCGCGCAGCGCAGCGGGATGGTGAGCAGGTTCATGCGGCTAGCCCGCAAAATAGCCCAGGCCCGCGGCCAGGTCGGCGGCCTGCAGGGTCACGCTCTTGGCGTCCGCGGAAAAGACCAGGGGGGCGGGGTTGCAGCCGCCCTGCACCGTGCCGATGCGCGCGATGGGGAAGGCCTGGCCGCAGTTGCTGCAGACCATGGAGGCCCCGTCCTGGGTATAGCCCTTATGTTCGCGCCAGCACACGTCGCAGGCGTCGAAGGCCGCGCGCACGCCGCCCGCCGGGTCCTTGACCAGGAAGAACCGCACGGTCTTGCCGTTCACGCCGGCCGAGTAGAAATGGGCCTTGCCGTCGGCCAGGGCAGAGATGGGCAGCACAGCCGCGCCGTTCTTGAGTTGCACGGCCTCATGCTTGCCGCCGAAGCCGAGAAAGGCGTGGCCGGGGCCGGCGAAGAGGACGAAGGCGGCCAGGACGGCCAGGGCGAGGATCAGCAGGGCTTTGCAACGCATCAAGGTCCTCCGGAGGGACGGCGTCAGCCGTAACCCGAGTATTTCGCCAGGATTAGCACGGCCCGTGCCGGAAACGGCAAGGCCAGGAATCCCGGTGGGTTGTCTGCCCGACGCGCAGGGGCATCCCTGGCTTTTTGTGCAAAAAATTGCACAAAAAGTAACACGGCCTTGCACACGTGCAGACCGGGAACACCCCGTTTCCGGGCATGCTGAGTAAATGAGTATGGATTAATCCCCAGTCAAGGGGGGAGCGCAGGGCGCTCCCCCCTCGGACCGCGGCGGGCTAGCGGCGGCGGGACTTGACCGGCTTGGCGGGCTTGTCGCCGCCGGCGATCTTGAGGGCCTCGGCCACGCTGGAGTTCTCGTGCACGATGGCGCGCAGGGCGGCCACCAGGCGCTGGGGATGGTCGGCCTGGAAGATGTTGCGGCCGATGGACAGGCCCGAGCCGCCGGCCTTGACCGAGTCGTGGGCCATTTGCAGGATATCGCGGACCGAGTCCATCTTGGCCCCGCCGGCGATGACCACCGGGATGCACACGCCCTTTACCACCTTCTCGAAGGTCTTGGGCGAGCCGGTGTAGGGCACCTTGACCACGTCCGCGCCCAGCTCCATGCCCACCCGGGCGCAGTGGGCCACCACGTCGGGGGAGAAGCCGTCCTTCACCTCCTTGCCCCGGGCGTAGACCATGGCCAGGGTGGGCATGCCCCAGTCCGTGGCCTTGGACGCGGCCTCGCCCAGGTCGCGCAGCATCTCGCGCTCGGACACGTCGCCGATGTTCACGTGCACCGAAACCGCGTCCGCGCCCAGCTTGATGGCGTCCTCCACCGAGCCGGTGAGGGCCTTGGCGTTGGGGAAGGGAGAGAGGTTGGTGGAGCCGGACAGGTGCACGATGAGCCCGATGTCCGGGCCGTGCTGGCGGTGGCCGCAGGGCACCAGGCCCTTGTGCATGAGCACCGCGTTGGCCCCGCCCTCGGCGATATGGGTGAGGGTCTCCACCATGTCCACCAGGCCGGGTATGGGCCCCACCGACACCCCGTGGTCCAGGGGCACGATGATGGTGCGTTTGGTGTCCCGGTTGAAGAAGCGTTCCTTGCGGATGGCCTTGCCGATGTGCATGGGAGTTCTCCTTGGGTTGGGTGTGCAAAGAATGAAAAGGGGCCGCTGGCGGTGAACCAGCGGCCCCGTCTTTCGCGCGTCCGGTGTTGCGGGAGCTAGAGCGCACCCCGCCGTCC
>JAEXTU010000031.1 GCA_023453335.1 Pseudomonadota bacterium
GTGGTGAGCCGCCTGGTGGCCGCGCGGCTGGAGCCGAATTTCGACCTGGAGCCCATGCCCATCATCTTCAATCCCATCGAGCTGCGGCTGGCCGTGCCCAAGGGCGATCCCTCCGGCCTGCTCCCGATCCTGGACGCCTACGTGGCTGCGCTCAAGGCGGACAAGGGCTCCCTCTACTATGCCGCCCTGGACACCTGGCTGGGCCTGGGTGGCGCACAGCGGGAGCCGGCCTGGGCCTCCTGGGTGGTGCTCTCGGCCATGGCCCTGGCGCTGGTCCTGGGCCTGGCCACCCTGATACTGCGCCGGCAGGTGACGGTGAAGACCCGGGAGTTGACCGCGGCCAACCAGCGGCTGCTCGCCGAGGTCGAGGAGCGCGCCCGGGCCGCGGCCGCCTTGCGCGAGTCCGAGCGCATGTACCGCGGGATATTCGACGGCGCGCCGCTGGGCATCTTCCAGTCCACCACCAAGGGCCGTTACATCTCGGCCAACGCCGAGATGGCCCGCATCTATGGCTACGACTCCCCCGAAGACCTGCTGCAGAACGTCCATGACATAGGCGGGCAGCTCTACGCGGACCCCGCGGACCGGGTGCGGCTGCTTCGCCTGCTGGAGTTCCAGGACGTGGTGGACGGGTTCGAGGTCCTGCGCCGCCGCAAGGACGGCCGGCTGCGCTGGATTTCCCTGTCCATCCGGGCGGTGCGCGACGCCTCCGGCCGCACCGTGTCCTACGACGGATTCGTCACCGACATCACCGACCGCCGCAAGGACGCGGAGCAGATGCGCCGCGAGGGCTCCATCAACCGCGCCCTGGCCGACGTGGCCCGGGCCATGGCCGCTCCCGGGGCCAGTATCGAATCGGTCTCGGCCGTGGTCCACGCCTGGGCCCTGGAGATCACCGGCAGCCGCTTCGGTTTCGTGTCCACCATCGACCCCCAGACCGGGGAGAACGTGGGCCACACCCTGTCCTCCATGATGGACGAGAAGGTCTGCCAGGTGCCCGACGGCAGCGTGGCCTTCCCCCGCGGGCCGCACGGCTACCCCGGCCTGTGGGGGGTCTGCCTGAACACCCGCAAGGGGTTCTTCACCAACCAGCCCGAACTGCACCCCGCGGCTCGCGGCGTGCCGCACGGCCACCTGCCCCTGAACCGCTTCCTGGCCGTGCCGGCCCTGGCCGGGGAGCGGGTGCTGGGCATGGTGGCCCTGGCCAACCTGGACCGGGACTTCGACGAGGAGGACCTGCGCGCCCTGGCCGTCCTGGCCGGGTTCTTCGCCCTGGCCGTGCAGCGCATCCGCATGGAGGAGGACATCCGCGCGGCCCGCGCCGCGGCCGAGGCCGCCAACCGCGCCAAGGGCGAGTTCCTGGCCAACATGAGCCACGAGATACGGACCCCGCTGAACGGCATGTTCGGCATGCTCCAGCTCGCGCTCATGGGCGAGCTGGACGCGGAGCAGCGCGACTACCTCATGACCGCCCTGGCCTCGGGCCGCAGCCTGCTCCGGGTCCTGGGCGACATCCTGGACTTCTCCAAGCTGGAGATGGGCAAGGTGGACCTCTCGCCCGAGCCCTTTGACCTGCGGGAGACCCTGGCCCAGGTCCGCGACATCTTCGACCTGGAGGCCCGGGCCAAGGGCGTGGACTTCTCCGCCGAACTCGACGGCTCCTTCCCGGAACGGCTGGTGGGCGACGAGGCCCGCATCCGCCAGGTGCTCATCAACCTGGCCGGCAACGCCGTGAAGTTCACCGAGGCCGGCGCGGTGCGGGTGGCCGCGGCGGTGCTGGAAAACCCGGCCCGGCCCGGCCGGCTCACCCTGTTCCTGGAGGAGGCCGACACCGGCATCGGCATCCGCGAGGAGAGCCTGGACCTGGTGTTCGAGGCCTTTGCCCAGGCCGACGCCTCCTCCACCCGGCGCTACCAGGGCACGGGCCTGGGCCTGTCCATCGTCCGCCGCCTGGTGCAGCTCATGGAGGGCAGCCTGATGGTGGAGAGCGAGCCGAGCCGGGGCACCACCATCACCGTGGCCCTGCCCCTGGCCGTGGAGCACCGCCTGGTGGACCGCTCCGCCGAGTGCGTGACGCCGGCCCGGCCCGCCCGGCCCCTGCGGGTGCTCCTGGCCGAGGATGACCGGGTCAACCAACTGGCCGCCCGTCGCGCCCTGGAGCTGGCCGGCCACACCGTGGCCACCGCGGGCAACGGCCAGGATGCCCTGCACCTGCTGGCCGCGGAGGATTTCGACTGCATCCTCATGGACGTGCAGATGCCGGTCTTGGACGGCCTGGAGGCCACCCGGGCCATCCGCGAGGCCGCCAACCTGGGCTCCAAGGCCCGCATCCCCATCATCGCCCTGACCGCCCACGCCATGAAGGGCGACCGCGAGCGGTTCCTGGCCGCGGGCATGGACGACTACATCGCCAAGCCGGTGGACGTGCGCGAACTGGACGCGGCCCTGGCCCGCCTCACTGCCGCCCCGGCGGCCTGCTGACCCCCGGTTCCGGGTCCCCAACACATCCGGACCGTTGATAAATCCCCGGCAAGGGGGTAGACCGCGGCATGGCTGTTCGGACCATCCTCTTCGTCCCCCCCCCGGCCGCGGCCGCGGCCCTCTTCCCCCAGCTCAAGGAAGCCGGGCTGGAAGCCGCCCTGGCCGACTCCCTGGCCGGGGCCCTGGCCAGCGTGAAGAAGCACCGGCCCGCGGCGGTATTCGCCCGGCCCGGGCTGCCCGGGCTGCGGGTGGAGGACCTCCTGGCCAAGGCCGCCGACGAAGGCGATTTCCCCCCGGTCATCGTGTTCACCGACCGCGGC
>JAEXTU010000135.1 GCA_023453335.1 Pseudomonadota bacterium
CACCCTGCGGACCGGGCAGCCGGCCAGGGGCCGGGCGGCGGTAAGGCAGGCTTCGTAGGCGATGCGGTGGTCCTTGTTCAGGTCCCGGTCCGAGTGGATGAACAGCGTGTCCGGGGCCAGGGCCGCCACATGCTTCTCCACCGCGCCAATGACCGTGGTCAAGGGCACGGCGTCCAGGCCCTGGTTGGGCAGGTCCTCGAAGAAGACCTTCCGGACCCCGAGAATCCGGCCGGCCTCCTCGGCGCTGGCGCGCAGATCCCCTGCCATGTGCCCGGCGTACCGCCCGGCCGCCCCGCCAGTCAAGATCAGGACGTAGAACTCCTGCGATGCAGCATAGCGGCCCATGACGCCCCCGCAACCCAGGACCTCGTCGTCCGGATGCGCCGCGACTATCAAGCTCCTCATTCCTACCACCTGTGGAGTACGGTCTTGGCCGCCAGAACACGGCTGAACCCGTTGGCGATGTAGAAGTCCAGGGCCCGGACGTTCCGGGCCTGGGTCGCCGTGCACACCACCTCCCCGGGATGCGCCGCGGCGGCGCGGCGCAGCAGGGCCGAGCCGACGCCCCGGCCGCGCATCCCGGCCAGCACGGCCACGTAGAGCACGTCCACCCGGCCCTCCCTCCGGCCGGTCAGGACCACGCCGGCCGGCCGGCCTTCGGCCAGGGCGAGGAACATCCGGTCGTCCGGCCCGGGCGTGAAGTTCGCCAGGTACTCGGCCCACAACCGGCCCGCCTTGGCCGGACCGATGCGGGGGTCCACATGGAAGCGGGTCAGGCTGAAGGACTCCCCGAACTCGACGCAGGGCAGGTCCCGGCGCTCCCCGGCCTCGGCCACCTCCACGCCTGCGGGTACCTCGGCTGCCGGCCCGCTTCCCCGCAGGGCCAGAACGATCTCGGTGTCCACGAGCCGGAACCCCGCCTCCTCCAGGAGGTGCACCGGGGCCAGGCCGACGTCCGCGCCGAGCTTGGCGGTGACAAAGGCGCCGTCCAGGGCCGCGGCCAGGTCCCGGGCGCTGCCCGCGGGCGCGGGGCCGAAGGCGGAGCCCGCGCTGTCCAGGGCGTAGCTCGGCCGGCCGAAGAACTCTGTGTCCCAGGCCAGGTGGGCAAAGCGCAGGGAGGCTCCGCCCGCGGCGAAGACGATGTCGCGCCCCGGGCCGGTCATCGCCCAGCCTGCTTGGCCCTGTCCCCGCGGCTGTCCGCGGCGCGTGGGCCCATGTGCACGTTGAACACGGCCTGCCAGTCGTCCAGGGCCATCTGGCGGTAGCCCCGGCGGTCGTACTTGCCGTTGGTCTCCCACTGGAACCAGCGGTTGACCGGGGCGGAGAACCCACGCTTGTCCAGGCGCTCCACGATGGCCCGGGGGATGCGCCGCCGGGCGATCTCCTTGAGCGCCCACTTGGTCACCCCGTCGCGGATCTTGAAGCCCGAGGGCATGGAGAAGGCGTACTGGATGACCCGGTGGTCCAGGAAGGGGGAGCGGTTCTCCATGCCGAAGGCCATGGCCAACCGGTCGCCCATCTGCAGGAGCACCTGCATGGTGGTGTAGAAGTCGCACAGTCCCATGGCATGGATGATATCCTGGCCGGACTTGGCGAAATAGGCCTGCACGGTCTTTTCCACGTAGCCGGCCACCCGGCGGTCGTAAGGATTGTCGCAGCGGTTGACCAGGCGGGCGTAGCGGGAGACCGGGCTGCCGTAGTAGCGGTCGATGATGTAGGTGTACTGCTGCATGGCCTCCATCTGGTAGATCTGCTGGTCGTGGTTGAGCAGGTGGTAGCGGTGGTAGCCGGCAAACAGCTCGTCCGCGCCGTCGCCGGTGAGAAACACCCGCAGCCCGTCCTGCCGGCAGCGCTCCAGGAGCATCCACAGGGGGAAGCTGGTCCAGGTGCAGGGCGTGTCCAGATGGAAGGCCACGTCCCGCCGGGTGCGCAGGAAATCGTCCCGGGTGGGCTTCACCACCACCAGCTCGCGGCCCACGTGGTCGGCCACCATGCGGGCGTAGTCCAGCTCGTCGAAGTCCGCATAGTCGTAGTGGGCGGTATAGAGGAAGTCCGGCTTGGCGATGCAGGCCACCAGGGCGCTGTCCAGGCCGCCGCTGATGAAGGCCGCGGTCTGGTGGGCGTTGTTGCGCATGCGCAGGAGGATGGCGTCCTCCACCAGGTCGGCCAGGTCGGCCAGGACCCGCTTCTCGTTCCCGGGCACCGCCACCGGGTGGTCCCAGGCCTTCCAGTAGGAGCGCACCAGCACCCGGCCGTCCTTGTAGCGGATGTACTCGCCGGGCTGGAGCACCAGGATGTTCTCGAACAGGGTCTCCCGGCCCACGGTGAACTCGAAGGCCTGGTAGGACAGGGCCCGGCGGTTGAAGACCGGCTCCACCAGGGCGAACAGGGCCTTCATCTCGCTGGCGAAGGCGAAATAGTCCGCGCCCCGCAGGTAGTAGAGCGGCTTTTCCCCGGCCTTGTCCCGGACCACGTAGGTGGCGTCCTCCCGGCCGTCGTACAGGGCAAAGGCGTACATGCCGTTGTAGTCGGCCAGGGCGCGGGGACCCCACTCCATGAAGGAGTAGAGCACGGTCTGGGCGTCCGAGGCGCAGTCGAATTCGTAGCGGGGGGCCAGCCGGGCGCGGAGGTCCAGGTGGTTGTAGATCTCCCCGTTGTAGACCACGGCGCAGGTCCCGGTGGGATCCGCGTAGGGGATGCGGTCGGTGCACATGTCCACTATGGACAGCCGGGCCATGCCCAGGGTCGCCTGGCCGTAGGTGGCCTGGCCGGACTGGTCCGGGCCGCGGTGCCGCATGCGGCGAAGCATGTCCGCGACCCGGGCCGGCCCGTCGTAGGCTGGATTGGCGCTTATGAATCCGGCTATCCCGCACATGACGGGCCTACTCCAGGAGCGGGAGCCTGCCGTCTCCCACCAGATGGTACATGGTCTGCCGGGAGAACGCGAACCGCTCGAACAGCCCCACGTTGTCGATGACCACCCCGGCCCGGGTCAGGCCCAGGGCGTCCAGGTCCTCCTGCCCCAGGCAGCGGTACCTGCTGTGGTTGGTCATGAGCACCACCGCATCGGCCTTGAGGGTCCCGGCAGCCAGCTCCAGGGGCCGGGCAAACGGCATGATCCGGGTGATCTCCTCGGCGCTGAAGAAGGGGTCGTGCACCGCCACGCCCACTCCCTGCCGGTTCAGGTACTCGGCCAGGATGAGCGAGGAGGCGAAGCGGATGTCCTTCATGTCCGCCCGGGCCGACAGGCCCAGGATGGCCACGTTGCGCACCCTGCGCTTCTTGAGCAGGTCGCCGTAGTGCAGGAGCATGGTCAGGCCGGTGCGCTGGGCCTCCCGCACCAGGGAGAGGTGCTCGGGCCGGTCCGCGCCCTTGAGGAAGTGCCGGATGGCGCTCTCGATCTTGAACTCGTAGAGCCCCATGCCCAGAGTGACCTCCTGCTGGGAGAGGCCGGCCACCAGGTGCCGGGAGAGCTTCCGGATGTCGGCCCCGGGATAGGAGAGAGCCAACTGGTTGACGAAGGCGCAGACCGCATAGTCCAGGGAGCGCCGGGCGTTCTCGAAGATTTCCGCCTCCTGGATGGAGGCCAGGGTGGTGTGGCGCTGCCCGATGAACCCGTAGAACTCCGCCGCCTTGGCCAGGGAATCCGGGCTGTCGGCCGCGAGGATCTGCTCCCCGCCCGAGGTGAGGAACTCCTCGATGGTCCAGTCGTGGCGGAAGGCTGCGGCCACGGCGCAGGCCGCGCCCGCTGCCCGCAGCGGGGCGATGAAGTTGCGCTGCACGCTGCCCGGGGTCTCGGCGGCCAGGAACACCACCAGGGCGTCACGGCAGGCCTCCGGATTGGCCGTGAACACCTCCAGCAACTCCTCGTACCCAGCCATTTCCGGGGCGAAGCCGATGAAATGCACCCGCGCGGCAAAGAGCTCCCGGGGGTCGGCGGCCAGGGTCAGGCGGCTGCGGTCCAGGCCGGGCACGTCCAGGGAGCGCGACCAGACCTCCTTCACCCCGGAGGATGGATAGTCGCCGCTGCTCAGGGCCTCCATGTTCTGGGGCGAGAAATCGTGCAGCAGGATGTGGAAGCCCTGGGCCTGCAGCCGGATGGCGGTGGTGTATCCCAGGTAGCCCACGCCCCAGACCGCCGCCATCTTGCGTCCCAATATGCCTCGCATGAAGCCGCTCGCCATGTCCTACCCCACGAGTTCGTTCACGTGGCGCACCACGTAGTCCACATCAGCATCGTCCATGCCCGGGAACATGGGCAGGGACAGCACCTGCGGCCAGGCCGCCTCGGCCACCGGAAACTGATGCGCCGGGTTGCCCGCAGCGTAGTAAGGGTGGCGGTGCAGGGGAATGAAGTGCACGCCGGTCCCGATGTTGCGGAGCTTGAGTTCGGCCATGAGCCCGTCCCGGGACGCGTCCCCGGGCAGCCGGACCAGGAACAGGTGCCGGGAATGCAGGTGCGGCCCTTCTCCCCCGGGGAAGGCCAGGCGCGGGGAGAGCCCCTGCCGGTAGCGATCCGCGATCTCCCGCCGCCGCGCATTCATGGCCTCCACCCGGCCAAGCTGCACCAGGCCGAGGGCTGCGTGCAAGGAGTCCAGATTGTACTTGAAGCCCCGTTCCTCCACTTCGTAATACCAGGAGCCGTGGCGCTCGTAGCGCGAGAACGCCTCCTTGTTGATCCCGAAGTATCCCAGCTTCCGGATGCGCTCCACCAGGTCGCGGTCCGCGGAGACCGCGGCCCCGCCCTCGCCCATGGCCAGGTTCTTGGTGGCGTAGAAACTGAAGCAGGTCACGTCGGAAAAGGACCCTATGCGGCGCCCGCCCCAGGTGGTCCCGATGGCGTGGGCCGCGTCCTCCACCACCCGCAGTCCGTGCTCCCGGGCAAAGGCGGCCAGGCCGTCCATGTCGCAGGGCCAGCCCGAGATGTGCACCGGCATCACTGCCTTGGTGCGCGGGGTCAGCTTGGCGCGGGCGCTCTCCAGGTCGATGTTCAGGTCGTCCGGCCGCACATCGCAGAGCACGGGCTGGGCCCCGGCCCACTCCACGGTCAGGGCCGAGGCGGCGAAGGTCCAGGTGGGCACTATGACCTCGTCCCCGGGGCCGATGCCCAACGCGACCAGGGCCAGGTGCAATGCCGCTGAACAGGAGTTGAGCCCCACGCAGTAGAGCGAGCGGCCCTGGCCCAGGTAGGCCGCGAAGGCGTTCTCGAACTCGGTCACCTTGGGCCCGGTGGTCCACCAGCCCGAGGCCAGGACCTCGGCCACGGCCCTACTCTCCTCCTCGCCCATGAAGGGGCGGGACAGGGGAAGGAAGTCCTGCCGGATCATCGCTCCACCACCTGCCCAGTGCCCTGGTTCCCCTCTTCGGGGTACCAGCTGTCGCACGCGGCGCACACCGGGTCGCTGAGGTCCAGTTCGCGGTGCTGCCGCCGAAGCTCCTCGTAGGCCGGGCTGGCCCAGAGTTCGGCAATGCCGGTCTCGGCTAGGCTGCCCAGGCCCGCTGAGGCCCAGTCGTGGTTGCAGCGCCCCACCCGGCCGTCGTCGAAGACCAGCATTTCGTAGATGGGCATGACGCACGGCCGCCTCTCGCCCCGCGGGTCGTGCAGGGAGCCGAAGCGACCGTCCCGGGAGTGCTCCTGGTAGATGCGCACCCGGTCCACCCGGTCCTGCCAGATGGCGATGAAACGGTCGCAGTCCTGGTCCGAGGCGTCGGCGGTGCGAACCATGGAAGCCTGGGTGCGCACCCGCCCCCGGTTGTAGTCCAGAAAGCGCAGAATGTTCGCCTCCACGTCCGCGTAGTGGGCCGGGACCCGGGTCTGCTCGTAGCGCTCCGGGGTATCCAGGCTGAAGGAGAGGAAGGTCAGTCCCTCCACCAAGGGCGCGAACTTCTCGGGGGTCAAAAGTGTGGCGTTGGTGGCCATCTGGACCGCGGCGAAACGACCGGCCACCAGTCGGGCCATGTCCGCGAACCGCGAGTGCAGCAGGCGCTCCCCCCGGCGGTGCAGTACCAACACGGTCTCCGGATGGGGCAGGAGCTGGGCCACGATGCGCTCAAACAGGGCGAGGTCCATAAAGCCGGATAGCCGCTCCATGTGGTGCCGGGGGCAATAGGTGCAGCGCAGGTTGCAGGCGCTGGCCAGTTCCAACTCTACCCGGCGGGGAAAGGCCGGGGCCACGTACCGCGCGCTCATGCCGGCCTCCGCGGGCAGCCAGCCCCGCTGCCGCACAAGAACCGCTCCGCCCCGGCGTAGGACTCTGGAGTGCCGATGTCTAGAAACTCCTCATCTTGGGTGTGACCGTAGAGACCGCGCCCGGCCAAGGCGGGGAACACGTCGTGCTCCAGGGATACCGACACGTCGACGGGCAAGGCCGCGACAACCTCCCGCGCGAGCAGGTACACCCCGGCGTTGGCCCAGGCGACGTCTGCGACGCTCTCCTTCTCGCCGAAGCGCAGGATGCGGCCCTCCGGGTCCACGGCCACCCGGCCAAAGCGGTCGCCCGCAGCGCGGGCCAAAACCAACGAGGCCTGGGCCCCGCGGG
>JAEXTU010000408.1 GCA_023453335.1 Pseudomonadota bacterium
CCACGCCCGGCCGGGCCCCCCCCCGCCACTCGGCGTGCACCAGGCCCAGCACCGCGTAGCAGTCCTTGAGGCTGCCCACGATGACCCGAAAGGCCACGATGTCGTGCACCTGGTCCAGGGTCAGGCCCTGCTGCTGCATCTTGTGCCAGGCGCTGAAGAGGTGCTTGGTGCGGCCGCGCACCCGGCCCTTGATCTTGTTCTTCTTGAGCATCCCCTCCAGCAGCGCCACCACCTTGTCCAGGTAGGCCTGGCCGTGCTCCCGGAAGCGGGACACCCCCCGGTCCAGCTGGGCGAACACATCGGGCTTCAGGTACTTGAAGGAGAGGTCCTCCAGCTCGATCTTGATGCGGTGCAGCCCCAGCCGGTTGGCCAGCGGGGCGTAGATGTCCATGGTCTCCTGGGCGATGCGCTTCTGCTTGTCCGGCCGCTGGAAGTCCAGGGTGCGCATGTTGTGCAGCCGGTCCGCCAGCTTGACCATGAGCACCCGGATGTCCTCGCTCATGGCCATGACCATCTTGCGGATGTTCTCGGCCTGGGCCGCCTCCTTGGTCTCGAAGGTCATCTGCATCCGGCTGATCTTGGTCACGCCGTCCACGATGTGGCCACTTCCTCGCCGAACTGGGCGTCGATCTCCTCCACCCCGGTGCCAGTGTCCTCCACCGTGTCGTGCAAGAGCCCCGCGGCGATGGTGGGCCCGTCCAGGCGCATCTCAGCCAGGGTGTTGGCCACCTCCAGGGGGTGCATGAGGTAGGGCTCGCCGGACAGGCGCACCTGGCCGGCATGGGCCGCGGCCGAGAACACATACGCCTTGCGGATGAGATCCAGCTCCTGGGCCGGGAGCAGGTCGGCCACCTTGTCGGTGATGTCGTTGATGCGGATCATGCGTCAGTCTGAATCATGTGGCCGGAGGGCGGCCGTAACAGGGTGCAGCGCAAGGAAAGTCGCCGGCGGAGCACAGGCCGCCGGGGCAGGGCGCGCAATGCGGCGCGCCCCCCGCACTTCAACCATACGCCAGGGTTTGCCTTTTTTAAAGGGACGCCGGACCGGGCTCCCCGGCGGCGGGCTAAGGCTGGGCCGCGTAGCGCTGCTCGGCCTTGGGCGCCCACCACCAGATGAGGTTGTGGCCGATACCCGCGGGCGCGGGCGTGACCCCCCGGAACCGCGCCGACACCACCGGCAGGGACTGCGGCGTGTACAGGAACAGGTAGGGCTGGTCCTGCTGCAATATCTCCTGGAAGCGGTCGTAGAGCGGCTTGCGGAAGGCCGGGTCCAGGCTGTGCCGGGCCTTGTCCAGGATCTCGTCCACCTCGGGGTTCCGGTACCCGATGAAATTGAGCTGGCCCGGCCCGGTCTGGGAGGAATGCCACACGTCATAGGCGTCGGGGTCGGGGGTGGTGGTCCAGCCCAGGAGCACCGCGTCGAAACGGCCCTTGTCCACGAACTCCTTGATGAAGGCCGCCCACTCCACGGCCCGGATATCCACCTTCCCCCCGATGTCCCCCAGCCGGCTCTGGATGATGGTGGCGGCCTTGGCCCGCTGCTCGTTGCCCTGGTTGGTGAGGATGGTGAAGGCCAGGGGCTTGCCGGCCTTGTCCAGCACTCCGTCGTTGTCGGTGTCCTTCCAGCCGGCCTCGGCCAGGAGCGCCTTGGCCTTGGCCGGGTCGAAGGGCCAGGGCTTGAGCTGGTCGTCGTAGGCCCAGGTGCCGGGCTTGTACGGCCCCTCGGCGGCCTGGCCCAGGCCGAGCAGCACGCCCTTGACGATCTCCGACTTGTCCACGGCATAGGCCAGGGCCCGTCGCACGGCGCGGTCCGCGAAGAGCGGGCTCTTCAGGTTGTAGCCCAGGTAGGTGTAGGCCGAGGCCAGGTAGGAGTACTTGCGGAAATTCCTGTCCCAGTCCGGCCCCGAGGTCTGGAAGGCGTACTGCTGCGGGGTGAGGTCCGAGAGGTCCAGGTTGCCGGCCTTGAGCTCCAGGAACAGGGTGCTCTGGTCCGGGATGATGCGGTAGACCATGGCGTCCAGGTGGGGCCGGCCCTCGAAATAATCCGGATTGGCCACCAGGGTGATCTGGCGGCCGGGCTCCCAGGAGGCCAGTTTGAAGGGCCCCGCGCCCAGGGGCTCGCGGATGTACCTGGTGGTGCGCAGGTCCTCTCCGGCCAGGGCGTGCTTGGGCAGTATCTCGGTGGCCCAGGAACTCAGGGAGCGGGCCAGGACCTCATCGTAGCGCACCTCGAAGGTGTACCGGCCGGTGACCGTGAAGGTCTTGACGTGCTTGTAGCTCTCCGCATAGGCCGTGGGCGTCTTGGGGTCCACGATGAGCGTGTAGGTGAACTCCACGTCCTCGGCGGTCAGCTCCTGGCCGTCCCACCAGCGGATGCCCGGCTTGAGCGTGAACTTGAGCAGCTTGCCGCCCTCCTCCACCGCGTAGTCCGCGGCGTAGGGCACCAGCTTGAGGTCCTTGTCGTACTTGAGGCAGGACACGTAGAGCAGGCCGCCCACCTCGTGGGACGGCGCGTCGGAGGCCAGCATGGGGATGAGGTTGGACGGCTCGCCGATGGTGCCGGTGACCAGCCGATCTCCCGGTTCGGGTGCCGCCGCAGCAACCGGAGAGGCCGCGGTGGCGTTGCGCCCGGCAGCCGGGGCCTTGTCCTCGGGAGCGCTGCACCCGGCCAATCCCATCAGCACCACAAACATGAGTGAAAAAATCGGAAAAACACGGCGCATGGGCGGCAAACCCCTTTACTTGTCTACATATTCGCAGTATGCGCGGCGGCGCGTGCCCTGTCCGGCGGGCGGAGTGGAACTATGAAGCAGAGTGGGGGAAAAGCCAAGCCCCCTTGCCAATCCCGGTTGTTCTGCTATCGTGCTGCAACGGGGCAACATGCCCTTTGAACGTTCCTGCCGCGGTTTCGCGGCCCGAGGCGTATGAATGGATAAGGCCCAAGAGAAGGCTGTCGAAAGCCTTCTTCAAGAATTCCTGAAATTTACCGTCCCCGAATACATCGTGTCCGGGTCCCGGGAGGTGCTCGCCGCTGGCGGGGTGCAAAAGATCTCCCTGAACAAGCGCGACGGGTATTGGGACGTGGAGGGCCAGATCCAGGGGGACGATTTCCAGGTCTACAGCTCGGAACTGGGCCTGAACCTAGCCGAGGGTTCGGTCAATTTCTACTGCAACTGCGCGGACTCCTTCTCCGGGGTCTGCAAGCACATCTCGGCCACCGCGCTCAAGCTCCTGGCCTCCCTGGAGACCAAGGACCAGGCCGAGGCCCCGGCGGCGCCCCACGCGGACTGGCGGCAGACCTTCCGCACCTATTTCTCCACCGAGCCCGAGGCCGAGGCCGGCAAGCACTACCTCATCTTCCGCTTCCATCCCGAGCCGGGCCGGCTCCAGGTGTCCTTCCACCGCGCCCGGCAGAACAAGTCCGGCCTCTCCCAAGTGCACGCCGACGTGACCCTGGAGCAGATCATCAAGAACCCGGACTGGTGCGAGGTCTCGCCGCGGCTGCCCGAGGTGGCGGCCCAGCTGGCCCACCACCTGGACTTCTCCGGGCACCGGGTGGACCTGCCCGCGGGCATGCTCAACTGGTTCTTCTGGGCCATCAAGGACGAGTACTACCTGTACTGGCGGGATACCGACCAGCCGGTGCGCCTGGAATCCAAGACCATGCGCCTCACCCTGTCCCCGGACTTCTCCGAGGAGGGCCTGTCCTTCGACGTGCTGCTCTCCCGGGAGGGCAAGCTGCCCTTCTCCATCCGGGGCCAGGAGGTCTATTTCTATGGCCAGGTGCCCATCTGGGTCTGCTGGAAGCAGGGCTTCTACCCGGTGCAGACCGGCCTGTCCCCGGACATCATCAAGGCCCTGGCCCAGAGCCCCCCGGTGATCCCCAACGCGGACATCGCCGAGTTCCTGGACCGGGTGTGGACCCGGCTGCCCTCCTCGGACCTCTCGGGCCAGTCGCAGTTCATCGTAAAGATGCGGCCCTTCTTCGTGCCCGCCGCGTACAAGCCCAAGCTCTACCTGGACGAGGAAGGCAGCCTGCTCACCCTCCAGGTGCAGAACACCTACGAGACCGAGCACGGCGAGGTCACGGTGCCCGGCCCCAACCCGGACCTGCAGACCGGCTCCTACCAGTCCGGCGGCCGCTCCTACCTCATCCTGCGCGACCAGGAGGCGGAGAGCGCCCTCACCACCCGACTGGTGGACATGAATTTCCAGCCGCGCAGCACGGCCATGTGGTTCCTGGAGCCCGAGGAGGCCATCTCCTTCCTCCTGGACCACTACCCCGGCTTGGTGGAGGAATACCGGGTCTTCGGCGAGCAGAACCTGGCCCGCTACAAGGTGCGGCTCTCCCAGCCCCAGGTGGTGGCCGAGGTGGAGAGCAAGGAAGAGAACAAGTGGTTCAACCTGGAGTTGGCCGTGGACTACGACGGCCAGCGGGTGCCCATCGAGAAGATCTGGGAGGCCTGGACCCAGGGCAAGCGCTACGTGCAGCTCAAGGACGGCTCCTACGCCAGCCTGCCCGAGCCCTGGCTCAAGTGCCTGGCCCACAAGCTCAAGGCCCTGGGCCTGGACCCCGAGAAGCCGCCCCAGACGACCTTCAAGCAGTTCGAGGCCCCGGTCCTGGACATGATCCTGGAAGACCTGCCCGAGGCCACCACTGACTCCTTCTGGAACACCCTGCGCACCAAGATCCACAGCTTCCGCGAGATCAGCACCGTGGCCAAGCCCGCGGGGCTGCACGCGGACCTGCGCCCCTACCAGGCCCAGGGGCTCAACTTCCTGAACTTCCTCAAGGAGTACGGGTTCGGCGGCATCCTGGCCGACGAGATGGGTCTGGGCAAGACCATCCAGACCCTGGCCTTCATCCAGAGCCTGGCCGAGGGCCGGGGCGAGAGACGGCCCAGCCTCATCGTGGTGCCCACCTCGGTGCTGCCCAACTGGGAGCGCGAGGCGGCCAAGTTCGTGCCGAGCCTCAGGATCCTCACCATCTACGGCGCGCACCGCGAGGGCATGTTCACCGAGATTCCCGCCTCGGACCTGGTGCTCACCACCTACGCCCTCC
>JAEXTU010000410.1 GCA_023453335.1 Pseudomonadota bacterium
CCGGATGCCTGGCGCAGTTCCGCAAGGCAGGCCGAGCATACCCCGAAGTAGACCACGTGGCGGCGCTCCACCCGGCCCCAGCCGGCGGCCTCCGGCAGCAGCTCCCCGGCGGGCGTTTCCTCGTCCAGGTCCTCGTAGCGCCCGCAGCGCCGGCACATGACGTGGGCGTGGCCGTCGGTGACCGCGTCGTAACGGTCGCCCCCGCCCGGGTTCAGGACCCGGTGCACCAGGCCGTTGCGCTCCAACAGCGCCAGGGTCCGGTAGACCGTGTCCAGGGACAGAGTGGGGGCGGTGTGGCGCAGGCGGCGGTGCAAGACCTCCGCCGTGGGATGGTCGGTGGACTTGAGGATTTCCGAGAACACCGAAAGCCGCTGCTGGGTCATGCGGAGGCCGGCCAACTGGCAGGCTTCCCGCAGGATGTCCATGGTGCGGTGGCTCAGGGTTTCCATTGAACTTCCATTGGAACGCATCTTATTTAGGTATATTTCCTAAAAAGACGCCTGGGTCAAGCCCCCGCCGTAAAAGTTTTCACCTGCCGGGGAGGGGGCCTATTTGGCGAGGAGGTGCTGCAATTCCGGGTTGCCCAGGCCGAGCTCCCGGTCGAAGCTGATCCCGAAGTCCCCTGTCCCGGTCCAGCGCACCTTGGCCGGCACCGCGGACAGGTCCTCCAGGGAGGAGGCCAGGGCCAGGTCCACGGTCAGCGGGTCGTTCACGGCGATGGGCGGGCGGTCGTCCATGAGGGCCAGACGCGCCCCGCCCGGGCTCACATCCACCAGGTTGGCCGTGTGGCGGCGGCCGGAGCGGACGAACCCGCAGACATGGTTGTAGCCGAAGGCCTTCAGGCTCAGCCGGGGATGGCTGCGGCGCTCCTCCAACTCTGCGGGAGGTCCGGAAAAAGACATGGCGGCTCTCCGTGGTTGAAGATCAGGGGGAGCCGCCAGCTTACGCGAACCGCGTGAACAAGGCCAGGGTTATTCCTCTTTGAACTTCTCCACCAACTGGCTGAGCTGCTGGGCCATGTCCGCCACCTCGTGGATGGAAGCGTTGGCCTCGCTGATGCTCTTGGAGATTCGCTGGGACAGGGAGTTGATGCTGGTCACGTTGGTGTTGATCTCCTCGCTGGTGGAGGACTGCTGCTCGGCCGCAGTGGCGATGTTGCGCACCATGTCCGCGATGCGGTTGGACTGGGACACGATCTCGCCCAGGACCTTGCCCGCGGTCTCGGCCATGGTCCGGGTCTGGTTGACCCGCTCCCGGGTGCGGCTCATCTCGGTCACCGCCTCGCTGGAGGTAGCCTGGATGGCGGAGATGGCGGTCTCCACCTCCCGGGTGGCGGTCATGGTCTTCTCGGCCAGCTTGCGCACCTCGTCGGCCACCACCGCGAACCCGCGGCCGGCGTCGCCGGCCCGGGCCGCCTCGCTGGCCGCGGTGAGCGCCCGCAGGGTGGTCTGGTCCGCGATGTCGTTGATGACCGCCATGACCTTGCCGATGTTCTCGGCCTTTTCGGACAGGGATTGCAGGGTCCCGGCCAAGACCTCGGTGGTCTCGGCCATGGCCCGGGTCTCCTCCACGGTGCGGGCCACTTCGCTGCCGCCCTCCTGGGCCACCTTGTTGGCCTGGTCCGAGGCCTCGGACGCCTGGCCGGCGTTCTTGGCCACCTCCAGCACCGTGGCGTTCATCTCCTCCATGGCGGTGGCCACCTGGCCGGTCTGGTCCGCGGTCTGGTCCATGCCCTTGGTCAGCTCGCGCATCATGGAGGTGAGTTCGTCGGCTGCGGTGGAGAGCATGCCGGACACCGCGGTGACCTGGTTGGCCACCTCCAGGAGGTTCTCGCGCTGGGCCCGGATGCGGGCCTTGTCGCGTTCCTCCTGGGTGAGGTCGATCATCATGCCGATGGCCCCCACCACCTTGTCGTTGGTGTCCTTGAGGGGCGATATCTCGTAATGCAGGGGGAAGGACACCCCGTCGTGCCGGGTGTACTCCATGCGCCCGTTCTTGCTGCGGCTCGCGCTGATGACCTGGGCGGTGACGCTGCTCTTGTCATCCTTGCCGTAGAAGACCTTGGACACGGTCACGCCCAGGCAGTCGGCTTCGGTCTTGCCCAGGATGTTGCGCATGGGCGCGTTGATGTAGGTCAGGATCTCGTTCTGGGCGGCCACGAACAGGGGCAGGATGATGCCCTTCAGGATGCTGCGGTTGTACTCCAGCTGGTCCTGGACCGTGCTCACCATGGCCTTGAGGTTCTTGGACAGGGCGGCCAGTTCGTCGTTGCCCAGCACCTGGAGGTCGGCGTTGTAGTCGCCCTCGCGGATGCGGTCGCTGGCCTTGGCGATCTGCACGATCTTCACGATGACCATGCGCTTGAGGAACAGGAGCAGCAGCGACATGAGCACCGCCGCGCCAGCCAGGGAGATGAGCCCGGAGTTGCGCAGGGATGCGTTGAGCTTGCTGTGTTGCTGGCTGATGTCCTGCAGGAGCACCATGCTGCCCAGGATGGGCTGCTTGGAGCCGTGGCAGTGGTGGCAGCTCTTCTCGTTGGGGATGGAGGTGATCTCCGCGAACACCGGCCGGCCGTCCACCGCGATCTCCAGGCCGTAGGTCAGGTCGGTCTTGAGGCTCTTGTTGAACTGGGCGCCCAGTTCCGCATCCTTGAAGAGCGCCGTGAAGTCCTTGCGGATGGTGTCGGGATGCGTGGAGTAGGTGATGTTGCCCTTGTAGTTGGTGAGGTAGGCCCGGACGGTCTTGTACTTCTCGGCGACCTTGTTGAGCTGGTTGGCCGTGCCCTCGTTGTCGCCGATGCTCATGGGCTCTTCCACCGCGGAGAACAGGATGTCCGACACCGTCTTGGACGAGTCGTGGATCTGCTCCATGGTGTTCTTGCTCTGCCAGTACCAGTTGCCCAGGTACAGGCCGGCGAAGGTGGCGATGGTGAGGATGGCCGTGGGGACCAGGATCTTGGCGCCCAGGGAGTTTTTCAGCAGGTTCATGCGCCGCCCTCCCTAGTGGGCCCCGCCGAAGAGCAGCGGCTTGAAGTTGAAGGCGCCCACGCGCTCGGCGTTGTGGCAGACCTCGCAGTCCTTGAGGGTCAGGTTGGTCTTAATGAGCTTGCGATCGCCGCCCTGCTCGGCATGGCGGGAACCCGGGCCGTGGCAGACCTCGCACCCGGCGTCGGCCAGCTTGGGCGTCTCGGCGAAGCTTTTGAAGCCGCCGGGCTTGCCGTAGCCCGTGGTGTGGCAGTGGAAACACTCCTTGATCTCTTCCTCGGAGAGCTTCGGCGCCATGATCTGCACCGATTTGGACGAGTGCGCCTTCTTGGCGAACTTGGTGAAGTTCTCGTACTCCTGCTGGTGACAATCGGCGCAGGCCTCGGAGCCCACGTACACGGAGTCGGCAGACCAGGCCAGAACCGGCATCAGGAACAGGAAAAGGAAGAATACGGACGCCCACCCCGGCGCCCGCCCGCACCGCTTGAACATAGCCCATCCCTCCTCTGTCTATGACTCGAATTCCAGCAAGCCACGGCTTTGTCAACCAAAT
>JAEXTU010000222.1 GCA_023453335.1 Pseudomonadota bacterium
GCCCAGAACAGGACCATGAGCCCCACCATCTCGCGGAAAAGCTTGCGTCCTTCCAGGGTCGTCCTCCCGCGCTTTCCGGGTTGCCAAAACAGGGGGGGGCCGGCAGGCCCCCCTTTGCTCGCTGCTATCCGCGGCCCAGGTATTGCCCGGTCCGGGTGTCCACCTTGACGGTGTCGCCCTCGTTCACGAACAGGGGCACGTTCACGCTGATGCCGGTCTCCAGCTGGGCCGGCTTGCTGGCCCCGGAGACCGTGTCCCCGCGCACCCCGGGCTCGGTGTGGGTCACCTTGAGGAGCACCGCGGCGGGCAGGTCCAGGGTGAGGGGGTTGCCCCGGTAGAGCATGACCTTCACTTCCTGGCCGTCCTTGAGGTAGCCGCCCTTGCCCCCGGTCTGCTCGTCGGTGACGTTGAGCTGCTCGTAGTTGGTCAGGTCCATGAACACGAAGTCCTCGCCGTCGCGGTAGAGGTACTGCATGGAGCGCACCTCGATGTCCGGCTTGCCCACCTTCTCCCCGGAGCGGAAGGTGTTGTCCACCACCCGGCCGTTGAGCAGGTTGCGCAGTTTGGTGCGCACCATGGCCCCGCCCTTGCCGGGCTTGAAATGCTGGAACTCGACGATCTCGTATGGCGTGCCGTCCAGTTCGATCTTGAGGCCGTTGCGGAAATCCGTGGTAGAAAGCATGTATCCTCCGAAAATTACTTTCTATTTCTCTTCGCCGGCCAGGCGGCGGTAGAGGGCGAGTACGGCCAGGGCGTAGGACTCCAGGCCAAAGCCGGAGATGACCCCGATGCAGTGCCGGGCCATGCGGCTCACGTGCCGCTCCTCGGAGCGGGCCAGGATATTGGAGAGGTGGACCTCCACGCAGGGGATGCCGATCCAGGCCAGGCAGTCGGCCAGGGCCAGGCTGGTGTGGGTGTAGGCCCCGGCGTTCAGGGCCACGCCGGCCACGCCCTCTTCCCGGGCCTGCTCCAGGCGGTCGATGAGCGCGCCCTCGCCGTTGGCCTGGAAGAACACCAGCTGCACCTCGGCCGCGGCCGGGCCCAGCAACCGGGCCACCAGGCCGGGCAGCTCGTCCATGCCGCGGGAGCCGTAGATCTCCGGCTGGCGGCGGCCCAGATGGCCGAGGTTGGGTCCGTTGAGCACCAGAATCGTGTATGCCATGTCTTCCCCCAGGCCCGGCCGAGGCCGTTAGAAAGCCTCCCGGGGACGGGCCGCACCTCTCTACTCTTTTCCGAAACAGTTGGCAAACCCTCGCCGACCGTTGAAAAGTCCGCGATGGCTGCGTTGCTTCCCAAACGTCAAACCCTCGCGTATGTGCAATACGCGTCGGCCTTGACGTTTGCTCGCGCCTTGCCCTCGCGGCTTTTGAACGGTCGGCGAAGCACGCACTCTTTCCGATAAGGATTCCTCATGCGTTTTACCCTGGAACTGGCCTGCACGGCCTACACCAAGGACCAGCTCGCGGTCCCGCCCCTGCCCCAGGTGGCCCTGGCCGGCCGCTCCAACGTGGGCAAGTCCTCGCTCATCAACCGCCTGGCCGGCCGCAAGGCCCTGGCCAAGGTCAGCGCCACCCCGGGCAAGACCCGCAGCGTGAACTTCTTCACCGTGCAGCCCGGGAGCTTCTATCTGGTGGACCTGCCCGGGTACGGCTACGCCAAGGCGGCCAAGACCGAGCGCGCAGCCTGGGCCGGGCTCATCGGCAAGTACCTGGCCGGCAACCGGGACCTGTGCGCCGTGGTTGTGCTCCTGGACAGCCGCCTCCCCCCGCAGCGCCTGGACGTGGAGATGGTGGGCTACCTGGCCCGGACGGGCATCCCCATCCTGGCGGTGCTGACCAAGGCGGACAAGTGCAAGCAGGCCGAGGTGGCGGAGCGCCGCCGGCAGTGGCAGGCCATGCTCCCGGGCGGGACCGCGCCCCTGGTGGTCTCGTCCAAGACCGGGGTAGGGATCGAGGCCCTGTGGGCCGCGCTCAGTGCTGCGGCCGGGGCGTCCGGCCCGCCAGAGACGGCCTGACCACCCACCACAGCCGAACCCCGGCCAGGCCAGCGAACAGGATGTTGCCCAGCCAGGCCCCGAACACCGCGGGCAGGAGCCCCTTCTGCCCGGCGGTCACCCCCAGCATGAACACCGCGTAGTAGGCAAAGGTCAGGGCCAGGGACAAGCCCAGGTTCAGGTACAGGTTCTCCCGCAAGGTGGTCAGGGCCAGGGCGATGAGGGCCATGGCCGCCAGGGAGAAGGCGTAGGACCATTTCATGTGCCAGGCGGTGCGCAGCCGCTCCACGTTGGAGCCCGAGGCGGCCAGGCGCTCCATGACCCCGGACAGCTTCCACATGGGCAGGGAGGCCGGGTCCACGTTGGGGTCGATGGCCAGGAAGGACCGCAGGTCCTGGTTCAGGGGCAGGACCAGGGTGGCCTGGGGTTCGTAGGCGAAGGTCACCGGGTCCAGGACCTTGACCCCGGAGAAGGTCCACTCCCCGGGCTCGGCCTCGACCTTCTGGGCGGTGATGATGCGGTGGATGCGGCGGTTGTCCGGGTCCACCTCCAGGAGCATGGCCCCCTCGGCCTCGCCCCGGCCGGGCCAGGCCTTCTTGAGCTCCACCACGAACGCCCCCTCCCGGAACCAGAGGTTGGGCAGCTCCATGCGCTCCACCTTGCGCTGGCGCACCTCCTCGGACCAGATGCGGTTGGCCGCGGCCTCGCCATAGACCCCCACCACCTGGGCCACGGCCAGCTGCACCAGGCACCACCCCACCGCATAGATGAGGAAGAAGGCGCAGAGCCGGCCGAAGGTCACGCCCCCGGCGCGCAGGGCCAGGAGCTCCCGGCTGCGGGCCATCATGCCCAGCTGGATGACCATGGAGACCAAAAACACCGCGGGCAGGATCTGGGACACGATGAGGGGAATCTTGACCAGGAAATAGGTCACCGCCGTGCCCAGACCCAGACCGGCCTCCAGGAAGTCGTCCAGGCGGTCGAACACGTCCGAGAGCAGGTAGAGCCCCACCCCGATGCCCAGGCAGGTGAGCATGGCCGCCAGGTTTTGGCGGGCCAGGTACTTATCGAGCGTGCCCACGGCGACGCATCCATTTGGGGCGGGGGAGGTGGGAGAGCTGTTCGGCCAGGTGCGGCCAGTCCTCGCGCACGGTCAGCCGCAGCCCGGCGGCGCCCACCAGGGCGAAGACCAGGTTGGGCGCCCAGAGGCCCACCAGGGGGGACAGGGAGCCGGCCTCGCCCGTGGCCCGGCCCAGGGAGAGCAGGGAATAGTAGAAGAGGAAGAAGCCCATGGCCAGGAGCAGGCCCCACTGCTGGCGCAGGCCGCCGAAGGCGCAGGCCATGGGCAGGGCGAAGAGCCCCAGCACCGGGCAGGCCAAAGGCATGGCCAGGCGGAGCTGGGTCTCCACCCCCACCTTGCGCGCGAAGTTGGGCCCGTGCTCGGCCATCAGGTTGGGGTTCCGGCCCAGGTCCAGGAGCCGGGTGAAGGACATCTCCTTGGGCCGCACCTCGCCCAGGTCGTAGCCGTGCACCAGCTTGGAGAGGTCGAGCCGGACCTTGTATTCGCCAAAGGCCAGCACCGAGACACCCTCCTTCTCCTGGCGGTAGATGGTGCCTCTCTCCAGTTGGAACACGATCTCGCCACGCTGGGAATCGGTGGCCACCGAGCCGGTGGGGGCCAGGATGGTGGCGGTGATGTCCTTGCGGGTGCGGTCCTGGACCAGCACCTCGGTGAGCTCGCCGACCTGGTTGTCCACCTGTCGGGCGAAAACCATGAGCCCGGGGAAGTCGCGGTTGAACACCCCGGGCTGAAGCACCAGCTGGGTCTTGGTCCGGGCCAAGTTGAGCACCGTGGTGCGGAACCGGGACATGCCCCAGGACACCCCGAACATGGACACGAAAGCGGTGGCCAGGGCCGCCAGCAGGCAAAAGAGCGCGGGAGCGGGCAGGAGCTGGTACAGGGAGACCCCGCTGGCCTTGAGCGCGGTGAGTTCCCTATCCGTGCCCATGCGCAGGAAGGTCAAGAACACCGAGAGCATGCAGGCGATGGGAATGATGAGCAACAAAAAGAACGGGGCCAGGTAGAAGAAGAGGGAGAGCAGGTCGCCCAGGTTCAGGCTCTGGGTGATGAACAGCTCGCGCAACTGGAGCAGCCGGCCGATGAGCAGCAGGGTGAGCAGCGCCACAGCGCACAACAAGAACAGGAACAGCAGTTCCCGGAAGATGCGGCGGTGGACCAGGGCCAAGAGCCGTGGCCGCGT
>JAEXTU010000238.1 GCA_023453335.1 Pseudomonadota bacterium
GCCGCGGGCAGGCCCAGCTGGTGGCCGAGCACGGCCAGGGCCGCGGCGGGCAGGCCGGCCAGGGGCTCGGCCTCCCAGCCCAGCTCGGGAAAGGCCAGGGCGTTGCGCCCGGCCAGGGGCCCCCGGCCGCCGGAGAGGATGTCCTCCAGGGCGTCCTTGACCGTGAGATAGGCGTCGTAGAGCGCCACCTCGGCCTCGCCGGTCATGCCGTTCAGGTGGTAAGCCACCCGGTGGGCCAGGCCCCCCAGGTCGCGCACCGCGGTCTGCAGGAAGGCGGCGTCGAACACATACTCGCCGCCCAGGGCGCGGTCCATCTGGGCCATGCGCTCCAGGGCCCGGGTGTTCAGCGTGAGGATGCGGCGGAAGGCGCGGAACAGGAACCGGGCGGTGCCGGGCCCCTGGCCGCCATGGCCGTGCTCTGCGCCGGGATGGGCCAAGGGCTAGCCCCCCAGGCCCTTCTCTTTTTCCACCCGGCGCACGCTGTCCAGGATGTCGGCCAGCTTGAAGGGCTTGGCCACGAAGTCGAAGACCCCCTGCCGGAAGGACTCCCGGGCGGTCTCCAGGGTGGCGAAGCCGGTGATGACGATGACCCCGGTGGCGGGGTGGATCTCCTTGACCTTGGTGAGGAAGGCCAGGCCGTCCATGTCCTGCATCTTGAGGTCGGTGATGACCACGTCGAAGGCCCGCTCGCGCACCCGGGCCAGGGCCTCGTCGGCCCGGCCGAAGGTCTCCACCTCGTAGCCCGCCTTCTGGAAGAAGGGCCTGAGGCGCTTGCACACGATGGGTTCGTCGTCCAGGACCAGGATGCTGGTCCGCGGGGTGTTCATGGCGCAGCCTCCTTGGGCGCGGCAAAGTGTTGCAGGAACTCCGCCAGGTGGCGGGCCACCGCGGCGTCGTTGTCCAGCCGGGCGTCGAGCTGGCGGGTGTAGCCGATGAGCCCGCCCAGCATGCGCAGCTTGTCCAGCATGCGCTCCGAGGGATGCTTCTTGGCCCGGCCGGTGACCATGTCGCCATGAATCTCCACCCGGAAGTCGAAGCGCTCCAGCACCGCGCCGATGAACTCGGCCCGGCGGGAGCGGCGCACCAGCTCGGTGACCCCGCCCATGAAGCGGAAGAACACGGCGTTGTCGTTCATCCGGTCCCCGATGAAGGCGTCCACCACGGTGAAGTGGTAGCCCAGGCGCAAGTGGAGGTTCAAGTACTCCCGGGACACCACGGCCAGGTTGCGGCCCATGCGCTCGGGGTGGGACTGGTCCGCGCCGAAGGTGCGGGTCATGCTGGACATGAAGCTCTTGAGGTCCACCTTGGCCGGATCGGTCTCCCACATGCCGGCGCGGGCCATGCCCTCCAGCAGGGCCAGGAACGGCACGCAGCGCAGTTCGGACTCGCCCACCTCCTCGCCCTGGGCGTGCACGTCCAGGCCGCCATCCACGTCGATGAGGGTGACCCCCAGGGGCAGGGCCGTGGCCAGCCGGCGCGGCGCGCCCTCGTGCCGCTCCAGGTGGGTCTCGGACAGGTTGATGAGCTCCTCCACCGCCTTCTGGTGCACGAAGCGGGCGATGTCGTGGCAGCTCGTGCAGAAGGCCGGGGCGAAGCCCGGGGCGCCCGGGTCCACCAGGGTGAGCGGGGTGATGCGCCGCAGCACCCGCTTGAGCAGGCGGTACTCCCGGGACTCCTCGAACACGTCCTCCTTGGCCAGGTCGTAGCGGCACAGTTCGGCCAGGGCCCCGGCGTAGACCACCTTGCGGTCCGCGTCCAAGGTGATCTCCTGGCCGGGCGCCAGCGTCCGGGACGCGCCCTCGACCCCCACCAGGGTGGGCACCCGCAGCTCGCGGGCGATGGTGGCCATGTGCCCGGTGGCCGAGCCCACGTCGGTGATGATGCCCCGGCACTTGGGCATGACCTTGGCAAAGCGCGGCGAGGAATGGGAGGCCACCAGGATGGCCCCGTAGGGAAAGTCGTCCAGGCTGGCCCCGGGCCGGGCCAGGTACACCGGCCCGGCCGCCACCCCGCCCATGGCCGAGGCCCCCTGGCCGGAGAAGAGCACGGGGGCGTCCTTGGCCGCCAGACTGGGGTCCACGCAGGCCTGGGACTCGCGGGGGGTGATGCGCAGGGGCCGGGCCTGGAGCACCACCAGTTTGCCCGCGGGGTCGAAGGCCCACTCCACGTCCAGGGGCCGGCGGAAGAAGCGCTCCAGGGTGAGGGCGGCCTCGGCCAGCTCGGTGAGCTGGGCCGGGGTCAGGCAGGGCGCGCCCCGCTCGGCCTCGGCCAGCTCGTCCAGGCGCACCCCGCCCTCGGGAGCCGCCACCATCCGGTGGGTCTTGGCGGAAATCTCCCGAGACAGGACCTGGTGCGGCGGGTCCCGGTGCAGGATGTAGGTGTCGGTCTCGGCGGTGCCGTCCACCACCGGCTTGCCCAGGCCCCAGGCCGCGCTGATGACCATGGCCTGGTCGTAGCCGGCCAGGGGGGCGTAGGTGTAGAGCGCGCCGCTCGCCACCGCGTCCACCAGGGCCACCACGCCCACGGCCATGGCCGGCTCCTCGCCGGCCAGCCCGCGGTGGAGGCGATAGCGCACCGCGTCCTCGGAGAACAGGCTGGCCAGGACCTCGCGGTAGGCGTCCAGGACCCCCTCGGGCCGCACCCCCAGCCGGGTCTCGTACATGCCCGCGAAGCTGGACAGGCAGTCCTCGTCCCAGGCGCTGGAGCGCACCGCCAGGAGCGCCCCGGTGCGGCCGGACAATTCCCTGGCCGCGGCGCTCACCGCCCGGGACATGGCCCGGGGCAGGGACAGGCCGGCTATCTCCCGGCGCAGGTCGGAGGAGACCAGGGCCAGGGCGGCCTCGTCGCCGGGGGCGAGCCCGGCCAGGGCCTTGGCGATGCGCTGGCGCAACCCGCCCTTGCCCACGGCCGCCAGGTAGGCCCCGGCGGTGATGACGAAGCCCTCGGGGGTGGCCAGGCCCAGGGTGTTGCGGATGTCCCCCAGGTTGGCCATCTTGTTGCCGCACTCGTCGCCCAGGTCGTTGGTCACGTCGGCCAGGGCGAGGACCGGGTCGGTGCGGCCCAGGGAGCGGCGGCCGGCCAACTCCTCGCGGATCTGGTGCTGGATGCGCTCGGCCGCCAGGAAGAGGTCCACGTTCTTGCGCTGGGACAGGACCGCCAGGTCGGAGACCAGCTTGAAGACCTGGTCCAGGAGCCGGTCGCAGCTGTCCAGGATGTACTGCCGGTCGAAGACGTACTCCCCGCCGAGCTTGTCGCCCATGTCCGCCATCAGCTCCAGCACCAGGTTGTTGCGCTCCAGGATGCTCTTGAATTTCTTGAAGAGCACCGTGAAAGGGACCTGGTGTTTGCGCGCCCGCCAGGCGTCCAGGACGTTCTTGAGGCCGGCGATGGGGAACATGGCGTGTGCCTGACGCTTTGTTTCGGTGGAGAACCCGCGGGGGCGACCCTACGCCAGGGGACGGCGCCTGGGAAGGCCGCCCCCGCGGGCAGTGCGCAGGAGGCTAGTGCGCGCCCCCCTTGCTCTGAAACACCATGCCTATCAGAAGGCCGCCCAGGATGGCGATGATGGAGGCCAGCACCCCGTACCAGGCCCCGTGGTTGAAGGCCAGGTTGGCCAGGAAGGCCGGCGCGCCCACCAGCTCGGCGGGCACCGGCAGGGACGCGGTGGCCACCACCGCGCCGTCCTGCACCGCGAAGGCCTCGGCCAGGTAGTGGCCCGGGGACAGCCGCGAGGGCAGGAAGACCTTGGCGGCGAAGGCCTGCATCCCGTTCTCCGCCGGGGCCAGCTCGACCCCGCCGGTCTTCTCGCTGTAGAGGCCCTCACCCTGCTTGAGCTTCAGGAACTCGGGCACCAGGTAGTGCTTGTCACCGGCGGCGGACTCCACGCCGAACCCGGCGGACACCCCGGCCAGGCCCAGCTGCTGGCCGGCCGCGCCCAGCTCGCCCAGGGGCCGGCTGGACTGCACCAGGCAAACCCGGGGCACGCCGGAGAAGGTCAGGGAGTCCAGGTTCATCCACAGCAGGCCCAGGGCCTTGCCCTTCTCCTTCATGTGGATCTCATGCGGCGCGCCGGTGAAGCGCACCACCACGTCCGCACCCGCGGGAACCGTGCCGGTGACGGTCATCCACTCGCCGTTGTAGAGCGCGCCGATGGACACGTCCGCGGGGCTCACCGCCAGGCCCGTTGCGTCGGCGCGGACGGACAGGGGCAGGAACAGGACCAGGGCCAGGGTCAGAAAAGCTGCGCGTCGCATGCTAGTGTCCCCCCACATAGGCCAGCAGCACATCGGGCCTGGCCAGGAGCTCGTAGAGAATCTTGAACATGCCCACCAGGACCAGGCTGGCCAGCAGGATCTTGAGCTGGTCGCCGTGCAGGCGCTTGCCCACCTTGGCCCCCAGCTGCGCGCCCAGGGCCGAGCCGATGAGCAGCACCAGGGCCAGCACGAAATCCACGGTGTGGTTGGTGGCCGACTGCATGACCGTGACGTTGATGCAGGTGAAGAGGATCTGGAACAGGCTGGTGCCCACCACCACGTGCATGGGCATGCGCAGCAAATAGACCATGACCGGGACCATGATGAAGCCGCCGCCCACGCCCATGATGGCCGAGAGCACGCCCACCAGGACGCCCAGGAGCAGGGGCAGGAGCGGGGACATGTGCACGCCGGAGCGCGCGAAGTCCATGTGCCAGGGCAGGGCCCCCACCAGGCGGGCGAAGGCCGAGGGCTTGCCCGCGGCGGCCGGGGCCTCGCCCGAGGCCTTCTTGGCCTTCTTCATGGACGAGAGGCTCTCCAGGAACATGTAGCCGCCCACGAAGCCGAGCATGAGCACGTAGGTGATGTTGATGAGGAAGTCGGCGTTGCCCATGGCCCGCAGGACCTTGATCACGCCCACCCCCGCGGTGCCGCCGATGACGCCGCCCAGGAGGAGCAACAGGCCCATCTTGATGTCCACGTTGCCCAGCTTCAGGTGGGCCAGCGTGCCCGAGGTGGACGCGCCCACGATCTGGTTGGAGTCCGAGGCCGCGGCCACGGTGGGCGGGATGCCCATCATGATGAGCAGCGGGGTCATGAGGAACCCGCCGCCCACCCCGAAGATGCCGGAGAGCAGGCCCACCGCCCCGCCCAGGCCGAACACCGCCACGATGTTGATGCTGTTGCCCGCAATGGGCAGGTAGAGTTGCATGGGAATGCTCATGGCCCGTCCTTTGTCGGTTAGAGGTTCTTCTTGGGCGAGACCAGCTCCACCCGGCAGTCCACCCCGTTGAGGATCCGGCCCAGCGCCTCGGCCTCGCCGCCCCGCTCGTCCCCTCCGGCGGCGGGCGCGACCAAGAGCGTGGTCTTGAACTCGCTCACGGCGTGGATGACCTGCTCGGCATAGGCCCCTTCCGCCACGTAAAACTCCACGCCCACCCCGGACGCCTTGGCCGCCTCGATCTCCAGCTCCACCCGGCGGCGCACCCCGGGGGGCGGGGCGGCCGACGGGCGGAGCACCAGGAGGACGGTGAGCCGGGCCGCGATGCGGCCGGCCAGGAGCACCGCCCGGGTGAGGGCCTCCCAGGCGGGGTGGGCTGCGTCGATGCCAACGAGAATGCGTTCCATGGGTCTCCCGTGCCGCCCCCTGGAGCAAGCCCGGTGCCAACCCGCACCCCATGCAAAACCAACTGGAATATCAACATATATTCCCCATGGCCCAGCGCGGCCGGAGAGGCTTGTTCCACTCCGGAACAATCTCCCGGGGCGGGGGCTTGTCTCAAAACGGAACATGGGATAGGGTCGCGCGACCGGGGCAGGCCCCGGCAGGAGGCGGGCATGGGCCGGGCGCAGCGCTGGCGGCATTTCTTCAATTCCATCAAGGGGAAGATCTTCGCCCTGTTCCTGGTCACCTTCCTGATGGCCGGGGCGCTCACCGCCATCAACGTCTGGACCCTGGGCGCGGTGCGGGAGCGGCTCGTCCTGTCCGAGCGCTACGACGACCTGCTGAACAACATCCTGGAGGCGCGGCGCTACGAGAAGAACGTGCTCATTTACGGCGACGCCGCCAGCCTGGCCGAGGGCGCGGACTATCTGAACCAGGCCGAGATCCAGGCCCGGGCCATCGCCCCGGACATGGCCCAGGTGGCCGGACCGGAGCAGGCTCAGGCCCTGCTGGGCGCCCTGGCCGGCTACCGCGCCGCGCTTTCGGACCTGGGCGAGGGCCGCAAGACCGACGCCGAGCGGGTGCGCGGCCTGGGCAAGCGGCTGGTGGACCTGGCCGAGGGCGCGTCCCGCATCAAGCGCGAGCGCATCCACCGCACCATCGCCCAGGTGTCGCTCCTGCCCTTCGGCACCCTGGGGGCCTTCCTCCTGTTCATGATCTTCCTCATCCGGGTGGTGGCGGGCAGCCTGCTCACTCCGCTCACCCTGGTGCGCCAGATCACCGGCCGGGTGGCCAAGGGCGACTTCAGCCCGGTGGACGCGCCCGGCCAGCACATCGCCGAGATCGCCGGGCTCCTGGAGGCCCTGGACCGCATGGCCCGCGAACTGGAGGCCAACCAGGAGAACCTCCTGCAGGCCCGCAAGATCGCGGCCCTGGGCACCCTCACCGCGGGCATCGCCCACGAGATCAACAACCCCGTGAACAACATCATGCTCTCGGCCGAGACGCTCTTGGAGACCCACGGCGAGACCCTGGACGCCGACGGCCGGGAACTGGCCCAGGACATCCTGGACCAGGCCGAACGGGCCGGGGACATCGTGCGCAACCTCCTGGACTTCTCCCGCACCGAGAAGGCCCAGATCAGCTCCCTGGACCCGGCCGAGGTGGTGCGCAGTACGCTCGCCCTGCTCAAGAACCAGATCATGATCGCGGGCATGACTATGCGGGTGGAGCTGGCCCCCGGCCTGTCCCCGGTGGCCGGCAACCTGCGCCACCTGCAGCAGGTGTTCCTGAACCTGGTGCTCAACGCGGTGCAGGCCACGCCATCCGGCGGCGAGGTGGCGGTGCTGGGCCAGGAGGACGGAGACTACGTGCGCCTCACGGTGCAGGACACCGGCAAGGGCATCCCGCACGAACAGCAGGAGCACATCTTCGAGCCCTTCTTCACCACCAAGGACCCGGGCAAGGGCACCGGCCTGGGCCTAGCGGTGTCCTACTCCATCATCAAGCGGCTGGGCGGCCGCATCACCGTGCAGAGCACCCCTGGCCAGGGGGCGCGCTTCTCGGTGTTCCTGCCCAAGTACGCGGCCCGGCCCGAGAACGGGGGCGCCCCGGGCGACGGAACCAACGGGGGCGGCGGCCATGGCGCCTAGGCTGGCGGTGGTGGAGGACGAGGCCCTGGCCCGGCGCCGCCTGGCCGAGGCCTTCACCCGCGACGGATACGAGGTGGAGTCCTTTGCCGACGGCGAGGCCTTCCTGGCCCGGCTGCCCGAGGCCGGCTTCGCCGCAGTGCTCCTGGACCTCAAGCTCCCCGGCCTGGACGGCATGGAGGTGTTCCGGCGCATGCGGGCCCTGGGCGCGGACACCGAGGCCATCCTGGTGACCGGGCACGGCAGCCTGGACCTGGCCGTGGCGGCCATCAAGGAGGGGGTGTTCCACTACGTGGCCAAGCCGGTGCGCCTGGCCGAGGTGCGCGGCCTGGTGCGCGAGGCCTGCGCCAAGGTGGCCATGCGCCAGGAGAACCGCCGCCTGCGCCAGGCCCTGCGCCAGGAGACCGGCCTGGGGGCCATGATCGGGGCCAGCCCGGCCATGCGCAGCGTGTTCGAGCTCATCCGCAAGGTGGCCCCGGTGGCCTGCAACGTGCTGGTGTCCGGGGCCAGCGGCACGGGCAAGGCCCTGGTGGCCAAGGCCATCCACCAGCTGTCCCCCCGCCGGGAGCGGCCCCTGGTGTCCTTCAACTGCGGCGGGTTCGCCGAGGAACTCATCGCCAGCGAGCTGTTCGGGCACGAGAAGGGCGCGTTCACCGGCGCGGTGGCGGCCAAGGTGGGCCTGCTGGAGAGCGCTGCGGGCGGCACGGTGTTCCTGGACGAGATCGGCGAGATGCCCGCGGCCATGCAGGTCAAGCTCCTGCACGTGATCCAGGAGCGGCGCATCCTGCGGGTGGGCAGCGCCACCCCGGTGGACCTGGACATCCGCATCATCGCCGCCACCAACCGCGACCTCAAGGCCGAGGTGGAGCGCGGCGCGTTCCGCGAGGACCTGTTCTACCGCCTGAACGTGGTGCACATCCCCCTGCCCCGCCTGGCCGAACGGCGGGAGGACATTCCCCTGCTCACCCGCCACTTCGTGGACAAGTACGGCCTGCTCTTCCACAAGAACGTGGCCGGGGTGGCGGACCCGGCCATGGACACCCTCGTGCACTACGACTTCCCGGGCAACGTGCGCGAGCTGGAGAACATCGTGGAGCGCGCGGTGGCCCTGGGCGAGGGCGAGAGGCTGGAACTGGCCGACCTGCCCCCGGACATGCAGCACATGGAGTTCGAGGCCGTGGAGGGCGAGAAGCTCCTCACCTTGGAGGAGCTGGAGCGCCGCCACGTGGCCAAGGTCCTCTCCCGCACCGGCGGCAACAAAGGGCTCACCGCCCGCATCCTGGGCCTGCCCCGCACCACCCTCTGGCGCAAGCTCAAGGAGTACGGCCTGAAGTAGGCCGTTCCATTCCGGAACACCCTCCGGCGCCGCGTCCCGTGCTGCTTTGCAGCGGCGCCCCGGCCGCACCCCGCACCTCCCGCAGGGGTGAACGCCTGCTCAATCCGACGCGTCGGCTTTCCCACCGAGTTTCTTTGACACGGGCAGCCGTCTGCGGCATATATATGAAATGTTTTCCCATCTCCCAGCGCGCCCGGTTGCGGGTCCATCCGAAACCTTGGCATGGAACCTGAACATCCGCAGGGCGTTGCTGGCCGCCCTGGCGGTTCTGGCCCTGCTGGTCCCGGCCCCGACCCGGGCCGCGCCGACACAGGCCAAGCCCCTGGTCATCGCCATGGACCAGGACTACCCGCCCTTCACGGTCATGGGCCCGGGCGAGACGCCCACCGGCCTGCTGGTGGATATCTGGAAGCTCTGGAGCCAGACCACCGGCGTCCCGGTGGAGTTCCTGGCCGCCGACTGGGCGGGCACCCTGGAGGCGGTGCGCTCCGGCCGGGCGGACGTCCACTCCGGCCTGAATACGACCGCCGATCGCGCCGCCTGGATGGATTTCTCCGCCCCCCTCCTCACCATACGGACCGGGCTCTACCTGGCCCCCGGGGCCGTTGCGGACAAGGGGCTGGCCGACCTGGCCGGCCGCCGGGTGGGGGTCATGGCCGGCACCCACCAGGCCGCCTACGTGCGGGAGAAGGCGCCCCAGGCCGTGGCCGTGGAGTTCAGAACCGGCCCGGACCTGGCCACCGCCCTGTTCCGCGGCGAGGTGGCAGCCGCGGTCAACGAGTGCCCGAGCATGGACGCCGAGCTGGCCCGCCTGGGACTGCGCGGGGCGGTGAGCCTGGACCGGACCCTGTTCCGCTCCCCGCTCCTGGCCGGGGTGCGCAAGGGCCGCGCCGACCTCGTCAAGCGCATCGACACCGGGTTCTCGGCCATCCCCGCCACCACGCTGGCCGCCCTGGAGGAGCGTTGGCTGCCCGACCCCGCGGACCATTTCTACACCAGCTCCGGGCACGGGGGGCAGGTGGAGGAAGCTGTGGCCCCGGGCCGCTTCCTGGTGCCCACCCCGGAAGAGGCCCTCTGGCTCAAGAGCAACCCGGTGGTGCGGGTGGCGGCGGCGTCCGACTTCCCGCCCTTCCAGTTCGTGGACCAGGAGGGCCGCTACACCGGGGCGGCCGTGGAGGTCCTGCGCCTCTTGGCCAAGGAGGCCGGCTTCGACCTCGCGCCCGCCTTCGGCCCCTCCAAGGAGGGCCTGGACATGGTGGCCTCCGGCCGCCTGGACCTGGCCCCCGCGGCCGTGGACCTGCCCGAGCGGCGCGGCTCCCTGCGCTTCACCGCACCCTTCGTGTCCGTGCCGCACGTGGCCGTGGTCCGGGCGGGGACCTTCTCGCCCGCCGCCCTGGCCGACCTCAAGGGCAAGACCGTGGCCGTGGAGCGGGGCTTCTACGCCACGAACCTCCTGGCCAAGCAGCCGGGCATCGCGGTGCAGGAGGCGGCCAACTCCCTGCAGGCCCTGCTGGCCGTGACCACCGGCCACGCCGACGCCTACGTGGGCAACCTGGCCCTGGTGAACCACCTGATGCGGGAGAACTACCTCTCGGGCCTAAGCCTGCACCCCCTCTCCGACCTGCCGCCTCTCCGGCTCTCCATGGCCGTGCGCAAGGACGCCCCCTACCTGTTCTCCCTCATCTCCCGCGGCCTGGCCGCCATCCCCCGGGAGAAGATGGGAGAGATCACCGACCGCTGGATCGGCCGAACCATGGCCGAGGCCGCCCCGGCCCTGGAGATATCCCCGGAGGAGCGCGCGCTCCTGGACGCCAAGGGCGCCCTCCGGGTGGGCATCATGGAGGCCTGGCCGCCCCTGGACTACGTGGAGGCGGGCGTGCCGCACGGGGTGGGCGCGGACCTGCTCGCGGTGCTGGGCAGGCGGCTGGGCGTGCGCCTGGAGATCGTGCCCGGCCCGTTCGCCGCCAACCTGGAGGCGGTCAAGGACAAGCGGCTCGACGCGCTCATGGACGTGACTCCCAAGCCGGAGCGGGAGGAGTTCCTCGCCTTCACCGCGCCCTACATGAGCATCCCCCACGTCATCGTGGGCCGCAAGGACGCCCCGCCCCTGGCCGACGAGGCCGCCCTGGCCCACAAGACCCTGGCCCTGGAGAAGGGCTTCTACAACGTCACCTGGTTCCGGGAGCACCACCCCGAGGTCAAGGTCGCCGAGTATCCGGACACCGCCGCGGCCCTGGCCGCCGTGGCCGCGGGCCGGGCCGACGCCTACGCCGGCAACCGGGCCGTGGCCCTCTACCTCATGGAGCAGGGCCTGCTCACCAACCTGGCGGTGCAGGGCCGGGTGATCAAGGAACCGGTGGCACTGGCCATCGGGGTGCGCAAGGACATGCCCGCCCTGGCCGCGCTCCTGGACCGGGCCCTGGCCTCCATCACCCTGGAGGAGGAGCGGACGATCCTGGGCAAGTGGGCCGGCGGGGACGAGAAGACCGGTCCGCGCCTGGCCCTCACCGCCCAGGAACGGGCCTGGCTGGGCCAGAAGCCCACGGTGCGCTTTTGCGTGGACCCGGACTGGCAGCCCCTGGAGCGCATCGCCCCGGGCAGCGGCCAGTACGCGGGCATGGTGGCCGACATCCTGGGCCTGGTGGCCCAGCGCACCGGACTGCACCTTGAGCTCCGGCCCACCGCCAAATGGGCGGACTCGGTGGCCGCGGCCAAGGCCGGCGAGGCCGACCTGCTGCCCTCGGCCAGCCAGACCCCGGAACGCGAGGAGTTCCTGGACTTCACCCGGCCCTACCTCACCCTGTCCAACGTGGTGGTCATGCGCCACGACGCGCCCTTCATCAGCGACGCGGGCGACCTGCAGGGCATGAAGGTGGGCGTGGGCGCGGGCAACTCCCTGCATGCCTACCTGAAGGAGAACCATCCCGGCCTGAACCTGGTCCCCGTCTCGGGTGGCCTGAACGGCCTGAAAATGCTGGACCAGGGGGAAATCGACGCCTACGCGGACCTCCTGGAAGTGGTGGGCTTTCTCATCAACCAGAACGGGCTCTACAACCTCAAGGTCGGGCTCAAGCTGCCGGTGGAGCGGCAACTGCGCATGGCCGTGAGCAAGCGCGCCCCGCCCGAGCTGCTCTCCATCCTGGACAAGGGCATCGCCTCCCTGACCCAGGAGGACGTCAGCGCGGTCCAGCGCAAGTGGGTGAGCCTGCGGGTGGAGCGGGCCGTGGACTGGGGCCGGGTCTGGCGCATCGGCGGCGGCATCGGCCTGGGCCTCTTGACGGTGCTGGCGGTCATCGTCATCTGGAACCGTCGCCTGGCCCGGGAGGTCGCCGCCCGCCGCGAGGCCGAGGAAGCCCTGCGCCAGAGCCAGAAGCGCTTTGAGGCCCTCCTGGAGTCGGCCCCGGACGCCATGCTGGTCATCGCCGAGAACGGCGCCATCAAACTGGCCAACGCCCAGGCCGAGCGGCTCTTCGGCTATGCCCGGGAGGAGATGCTGGGCCAGGCCATGGAGATGCTGGTGCCGGACGACGTGCGGGAGCGGCACCCGGCCCTGCGCGCCACGTACCTGGCCGGTCCGTCGAACATCTCGGTGGAGCTGCGCGCCCGGCACAAGGACGGCCGGGAGGTACCGGTGGAGATCAGCCTCTCGCCCATCGCCGCGCCCGAGGGCATGCTGGTGGTGGCCGCCCTGCGCGACATTACCGAACGAAAAAAGGCCGAGGAGGCCCTACGCACCGCCGAGGAGAGAACCCGCCTGCTCCTGGAGTCGGTGGGCGAAGGCATCTACGGAGTGGACGAACAGAGCCGTATCATCTTCGCCAACCCGGCCGCGGTGCGGCTGCTCGGCTACGCCCACCTGCACGAACTGCTGGGCGAGGACAGCCACGGCCTCATGCACCACAGCCGGGCCGACGGCAGCCCCTACCCGCCCGAGGAATGCGCCCTGCGGGCGGCCCTGGCGCGGGGCGAAACCGCGTCCAAGGACGACGAGGTGTTCTGGCGCAAGGACGGGACCCCCTTCCCGGTGGCCTACACCGCCACCCCCCTGGTCCGGGGGGGCGAGTACCTGGGCGCGGTGGTGGCTTTCCTGGACATCTCGGACATCAGTTCCGCCCAGGAGGCGCTGCGCCAGCGGGAAGAGCAGATGGCCGCCATCATCAACAACCTGCCCAGCATGGTCATCCTCAAGGATGCGCAGGGACGCTACCTGCGAGTCAACGACTATTACGTAAAGGCCACGGGCGCCCACTTGGATGCGGTCCTGGGCAGAACCGACGCGGAATTCCTGCCGCCGGACGTGGCGGGGCCCATCATGGCCCTGGACCAGGAGGCCATGCAGACCGGCCAGGTCCGCAGCATGGAGGAGCGGATACCGAGCCCCGACGGGACGGTGCGCGACTTCTGGGTCACCAAGGTCCCGCGCTTCGACGAGTCGGGCCAGGTGTGCGGCCTGGTGGTCCTGGCCACGGACGTCACCGAGCGCAAGGCCATGGAGCGCAAGATCGCCGACCAGCTGGCCTTCCAGCAGGCCCTGGTGGACACCATCCCCTACCCGGTGTTCACCAAGGGGCCGGACACCCGGTTCCTGGGCTTCAACCGGGCCTACGAGGAGACCTTCGGGGTGCGGCGCGAGTCCCTCATCGGCAAGCGGGTCGTGGACCTCTCCTACCTGCCCGCGGACGACCGCGCCGCCTTCCAGGCCGAGGACGAGGCCGCCATCCGCGATGCTGTCCAGGTGCGCCGGGAGATGCCCATCCTCTTTGCCGACGGGGCGGTGCACGAGACCCTGTACTTCGTGTCCGGCTTCCGCCTGGCCGACGGCTCGCCTGGCGGGCTGGTGGGGACCTTCGTGGACATCTCCGACCAGAAGGAGGCCCAGCGCCAGATGGCCCAGGCCAAACAGATCGCCGAGGAGGCCACCAAGGCCAAGAGCGACTTCCTGGCCAACATGAGCCACGAGATCCGCACCCCCATGAACGCGGTCATCGGCATGGCCCACCTGGCCCTGCAGACCGACCTCACGCCCAAGCAGCGCGACTACCTGAGGAAGATCGACGGCTCGGCCAAGGCGCTTCTGCGCATCATCAACGACATCCTCGACTTCTCCAAGATCGAGGCCGGCCGCATGGACATTGAGAAGGTGGACTTCAACCTGGAGGAGGTGCTGGAGAACCTGGGCAACCTGGTCACGGTCAAGGCCGAGGAAAAGGGCCTGGAGGTGCTCTTCCACACCGAGCCCGGCGTGCCCCTCAACCTGGTGGGCGATCCCCTGCGCCTGGGCCAGGTGCTCATCAACCTGGCCGGCAACTCGGTGAAGTTCACGGCCGATGGCGAGATCGTCATCACCACCGAACTGGTGGAGAAGGCCCAGGACCGCGCGGTGCTGCGCTTCTCGGTGCGGGACACCGGCATCGGCATGACCGCGGAGCAGGCGGCCAAACTCTTCCAGGCCTTCTCCCAGGCCGACACCTCCACCACCCGCAGGTTCGGGGGCACCGGCCTGGGCCTGTCCATCTCCAAGCGGCTGGTGGAAATGATGGGCGGCGAGATCCATGTGGAGAGCGAGCCGGGCCGCGGCTCCACCTTCGTCTTCACCGCGTCCTTCGGCCTGCAGCAGGAGGCCCAGGCCCGCCGCGCCAAGGCGGTAGGCGACCTGCGCGGCATGCGGGTGCTGGTGGTGGACGACTCCTCCACCTCCCGGGACATCCTGGTGGAGGCGCTCTCCAGCATGACCTTCGAGGCCGCGGCCGTGTCCAGCGGCGAGGAGGCCCTGGCCGCCCTGGACCGGGCCGCGGGCGAGGGCAAGCCCTTCGAGCTGGTGCTCATGGACTGGAAGATGCCGGGCATGGACGGCATCGAGGCCTCCCGGCGCATCCGGAACAACGATCGGGGCGGCACGGTGCCCACCATCATCATGGTCACCGCCTACGGCCGGGAGGAGGTCATGCGCCAGGCCGAAGCCGCCGGGCTGGAGGGCTTCCTCATCAAGCCGGTGAACCAGTCGGTGCTCTTCAACACCATCATGGACGTGTTCGGCCGCAAGGTGGACAAGGACACCCGGCCGCTCAAGCCCAAACAGGACCGGGAGAGCCTGGCCGCCATCCGCGGGGCGCGGGTGCTGCTGGCCGAGGACAACGAGATCAACCAGCAGGTGGCCCGGGAGCTCCTGGAGTCCGTGGGCCTGGCCGTGGACATCGCGGGCAACGGCCGGGAGGCCGTGGACATGGCCGGGGCCCGGGCCTACGACATCGTGCTCATGGACATCCAGATGCCGGTCATGGACGGGCTCGCCGCGGCCGCCGCGCTGCGCCGGGATGAGCGGTTCCGCGACCTTCCCATCCTGGCCATGACCGCCCATGCCATGGCCGGGGACCGGGACAAGAGCCTGGAAGCGGGCATGAACGACCACGTGACCAAGCCCATCGACCCCGACGCCCTGTTCGCGGCCCTGGTCAAGTGGATCAAGCCCGGCACGCACGGGCCAGCCGCGCCGGCAGCCCCGGATGCCCCGACCCCGGCCCCGGCCGGACCGCCGCTGGACACCCTGCCCGGGGTGGACGTGAAGCTTGGCCTCTCCCGGGTGGCGGGCAACGAAAAGCTCTACCGTAAGCTGCTGGCCGACTTTTCCCGCGACTACCCGGACAGCGTGGAGGCCATCCGCGCCGCCCTGGACGCGGGCCGGGGCGAGGAGGCCGCCCGCCTGGCCCATACCCTGAAGGGGGTGGCCGGCAACATCGGGGCCATGGACCTGCACCGGGCCGCCGTGGCCGTGGACGCGGGGTTCAAGGCCGGCGACGCGGCCGCAGCCCGGGCGGCCCTGGCGCCCGCGGCCGAGAGGCTGGCCGAGGTGGTGGCCGGGCTGGCCC
>JAEXTU010000263.1 GCA_023453335.1 Pseudomonadota bacterium
CTGTCCACCACCCCGCCGCCCGGGCTGTCCACGGCCAGGATCACCGCCTTCACATCCGGGTCCGCGTAGGCCTTGCGCAGGTGGGACACGGTTTCCTGCACCAGGCCGGGCCGGCTGGACAAAAAGCCCTCGGAGGGCTCGTTGCTGATGACCCCGCGCAGGGGCAGGTAGAGGACCTTGTCCTTGCCCTCGCCCTGCAGGGTGAACTCGGCGAGGGGCTCGGCGTAGTCCTGCTTGAGCTTGATCTGCGGCCCGGCGCAGGCCGCGAGCAGAATGGCGGCGCACAGGGCCGGGAACAGCAGGCGGATGGGTCTCATGATGCGTTCCTCCGTAGGGGAACGCACCCTAGCATGTCCGGACCCGGAGGGAAATGCCGGGGCTAGGGCTGGAGCCGGAAGGGGCTGCCCACGCCCTTGGTGGCACCCTTGAGGTCCTCCACCACCGGCATCTTGGCCGTGCCCGGCTTGGCGGACATGGCCTGGCCCGGCTTCAGGAGCCGCTCGAAATCGTCGTTCTCGTGGCCGGAGGCCAGCAGCCGGGCGGCCAGGCCGCGGTTGGGCAGGGCCCAGTCGTGGGCCGCGGCCACCACCTGGTCCGCGGTGCGCACCACCCGGGCGGACACGAACACCGCGTCCGCATCGGCGGTGTAGCACCCCACCAGCACCGCCTCGGCCGCGGCGTTCTCCGTGGCCAGGAGTTCGGCGTGGCGGGACAGGGCGAACTCGCCCGAGGCCGGCCGCATGCCCATGTCGCGGCGCAGCCGCACCTCCACGAGGTCGTACCCGGCCCGGGACAGGACCGTGGCCACCTGTTCGGCCAGGAGCCGCCCCAGGGGCGAGGTATCCTCCAGGTTACGCGCATCGGCGAAGCTGGCCACCAGCACCCGGGAGCCCGGCTCCAGGCGGGAGGCGGCGGCCTTGGCCAGACTCTGGGCCGCGTTCTGGTTCTCCAGAAGGAAGGCTGCGCCGGGGTCCCGGGGGATGGCCGGCTCCGGCTGGGACTTGGAGCAGGCGACCAGCAGGAGCAGCGGCAGGGCGAGCAGCAGGATACGAGGATTCACGGCAGCCTCCTATTCTCCGGTGATGCGCATGCCCCGGGCGCCGGAATCGCCCGGCGTGCGGCCGGGGCGCCCCGGCGGCAGAGGCTTGCCGTAGGTCGCGGACTCGGCCGCTTCCACGAAGTAGATGGCGGTGTGGTGCATGAGGAAACGGTTCTGGTAGACCAGCTCGCTGGTCACCGCCAGCTCCATGGTCCCGGAGCCGGCCGGAGTCCCCGCGCCGGACATGGCCAGGGTGGACTCCGACGCGGCCCGGGCGGCGCGCTCCTCGTCGCCCACCACCTGGGTCCGGAAGCGCAGGGCCATGACCCCCTCGTCCCGGGAGGACACCTGGAGACCGCGGGACACCAGCTGGGAGGCCGCCATCTGGGCGAATACCTCGCAGAAGGGGCCGGAGCACTGGGCGAGCACGTCGATGGGGGTGAGGGCGATCTCGGGGTTGGCGTCCACCGCCCGTTTCACCCGGTCGGCCACGTCGCCGGCCAGGGCCTGCCAGTCCTGCATGTCGGACAGGCCCCCCTGCCCCCCCGCGGGCAGGCGCGCGACCAGGGGACGGTTGCACGCCGCCGCGAGGAATGCGGCCAGGACCAGGACGGAAAGAATGTAGATTGCTCTGGGCATGATGGCTCCGGGGCCGGCGTTCGCTTCGGCTCTCCGTTCTATCGGCGCAAACCGCGCGGCCCTTTAGCCCCGGATAATGAAAAAGGCCGCCCCAGGGCGGCCCGCATGGCGTGTGCGCCGCTCCGGGGCTAGGTGACCAGCTTGACGTAGTCGTCCATGGAGGTCTCGCCCCAGGCCTTGCTCACCCAGTAGGCCGTGGCCCAGATCATGAGGGCCGCGGCCTGGGTGTCGTTGAGCCGCTTGAGCTTGGCCTCCAGGTTGGCCTGGGACGCGCCGTGCTTGGTGTGGACCAGGGCCAGCTCGCAGGCGTCCTGCACCCGGAGCTGGAGATAGGCCAGGCGGGACTGCTCGGGCAGCAGCTTGACCTCGCGGTGGGCCTCCAGGATGGTCTTGAGCTCGCCGGCGGAAAAGGCCCCGCGCACGGTGTTGATGGCGCGGAAGAAGGTATCCACGGCCCAGGGCACCACAAATTCCGCACCGGCGCTCTTGGTGCGGAAATACTCCTTGAGCCACTGCTCGTGCTCGTCGCTCACCCGGGCTGCAACCTGCGGCATAGCTCCCCCTTGCACGCGGCCTTGGTGTGGGGCCGGGTCCGGCAACGAACCTTGCGACCCCATGCCGGAGTCATACACTTCTTTCAAGGATGAAATCAAGACAATTTCTAGAAGCGATACCCTCGGGACTGGGCGGTTTCCCGGCCGTCCGCGGGGGGAGAAATCCCCGGGAACGGTCCGCCCGGCCCGGGCTGCCCGCCCGCCCCCGGAAATCGGCCACGGCTCGTGAAGAATGTTAAAATATCTTGGGAAAAACATTGAACCCTGCCGGAAAACAGCATATGTTCAGCCCAAACCCGACCGGGAAAGGGGCGGCTTTCCCGGACTCCCTGTTCCCTTCCCCGCGCTGCTCCTCCAGCCGCCAGCGGCCAGGCACAAAAACGGCCCGATCGGGCTTCGGGCTATGAACCAGGAGGGACCCATGGACTACACCGAGAAGGATCTGCCGGTGCATCTCAAGGAAACCGAATTCGTGACCCTGGATGACGGGACCAAGATCCGCTACGAGGAGAGCGGCGGCGCCCGCGACCTCATGGTGGGCGACGAGTGGACCCCCCGGGTCACCCTCTTCCCGCACAACGACTACATCCTGGAGCTCGGGGGCAAGACCTTCCGCATCCTGGCCCTGGACGAGGGCATGCAGGTGGAGAAGGCCTAGCGTGCCTCCCCGGTCGTGAAACAAAAGCCGGCCCCCGGGCCGGCTTTTGTTTTGGCGCGCGCCTTCCCTTCCCGGCCCCGAGCGGCTATATGCAGGCCAACCCCAACCC
>JAEXTU010000278.1 GCA_023453335.1 Pseudomonadota bacterium
GGCCAAGGCCCCGGAGCCGGGCAGCCCGGCCGTCGCCCTGCTGGCGGCCCTGGGCCTGGGGCAGCCGGGGCACGCGGGGCCGTTGGGACAACCGGGGCAGCCCGCGGCAGCCGCCCCGGCCGCCGAATCCGCCCGGCCGGGGAGGTAGGCCATGGACATCGCCAGCCTGACCCCGGCCGAGCTGTCCCAGACCCTGCGCGCGGCCCTGGCCACGCCCCAGGGCAAGGTGCTGCGGGAATTCCTGCGCATGCACTGCTTCATGCGCCCGGGTCCGCGCACCGAGCCCTGGGAGGGGGAGGCGAGACTGGCCTTCCGCTACGGCCGCATGACCCTGTTCCAGCTCATCGAGTTCACCGAGGACCCCCGGAACTTCCCGACCCCGGCGCAAAACCCGGACCGGGACTGACCCCCAACGACAAGACGCCTTTCCCGGCCCGGCGCAGGGCCGCGCCCGCTGGATACGGCGTCCCGGAAAGGAGAGCACCATGTACAACGACCCGGAAGCCCCCACCGCCCCCGCCGCCGACCTGGCTCCCGCCAGTTCCGAGGAGGGACAAGCCCCGGGGACAACTTCCCACTGGCTGGAAGAACTGCCCGCCGACGCGGTCCTGGCCGACCCCGACGCGGGCAGCCTGCCCCTGCGCGAGCACCCCAAGCTGCGCCAGTTCAGGAGCGTGGCCGACCTGGCCCGCTCCTACCTGAACCAGGAGCGCCTGGTGGGCCGCAAGGCCCGCGGCCTGGTCCCGCCCGCGGACGACGCGCCCGGCGAGGAGCGCGCCGCCTTCGAGCGGGAGTGGCGCGCGGCCCTGGGGGTGCCGGACGCGCCCGAGGGCTACACCCTGCGCCTGCCCCGGGGCGTGGCCCCGGACAACCGGGCCATGCCCTGGTTCAGCAAGGCCGCGCACGGGGTGGGCCTGACCCCGGCCCAGGCCCAGGGCCTGCTCGACCGCTACCACGACCTGGAGGCCCAGGTCCGGGAGGACGAGCGGCTGCGCCTGGAGGCCGCCCGGGCCGAGGCCGTGCGCCGGGTGGCCGAGCACTTCCGCGGCCGGGCCGCGGAGCAGGTGGAACTGGCCAGGCGCGGGTTCGAGGCCACGGCCCGGTCCGCAGGGCTGGCCCCCGGGGAGGCCCGGGACTTCGCCGCCACCTACGGCGACGACCTGACCTTCCTGCGGGTCTTCGCCCTCATCGGGCAGCGCATGCAGGAGGACGGCCTGGTGGACGGCTCGGGGCACGCCCCGCGCCGCGACGAGGCCATCAGCACCGAGGAGTTCTACCGCCAGCTCTTCGCCAACGCCAAGAACCGAAAGGAGTAACCCATGGCCGAAACCATTGTCGGCACCCTCAAGGAGCTGTCCGCGGCCTACGCGGTCAAGCAGCAGCACCAGGTGGACAGCCTGCTGGAGGACACCAACGTCCTGGACACCGTGCAGTTCGAACCCGCGTCCCACACCCTGTGGAACGTGTACGACGAGGTCACCGAGGTGGCCGGCGGCGGGTTCGTGGACATGGACGCCCCCCTGGGCGACATGGAGGTCAACACCGAGCTCCGGCGGGTGGACCTCTCCATCCTGGGCGGCAAGATCTTCTGCCCCGAGGACAAGGCCCTGGCTTACGGCGGCAAGGAGGCCTACTTCACCAAGAAGACCCCCAAGATCCTGCGCAAGCTGGGCGTGGACGCCGAGAAGTCGGTCATCTACGACAACCTGCGGCCCTTTGCCCTGGACGCGGGCAACGCCCTGGACGCCGGGGCCTCCGGCGACGCGGGCTACTGCATCCTGGCCGTGCGCTGGGTGCAGGGCGAGACCATCGGCCTCTACTCCACCGACACCTTCAAGCAGGGCGCGCTCTTCAACGTGACCCCCCTGCACGACGGCGCGCTCTACGAGCACCCGACCACCGGGGTGCTGGGCTACGGCGTGCGCTACAAGGGCTACTTCGGCATGCAGCTGGCCAACCCCAGGACCGTGGCCGGCATCTTCAACGTGACCGCCGACCACAAGCCCACCTCGCTCCAGGTGGACACCATGCTGGACATGGTGCGCGCCGGCGCGGGCACCTACATCTACTGCCACCGCAAGGTGCTCTCCATCCTGGCCGACGTGGGCAAGGGCGCGGCCTTCCAGATGGGGCCGGGCGACCGGAAGGTGGACCGCCGCATCGCCGAGTGGAACGGCGTGCCCATCGTCACCAGCTACAACTTCGTGGACGGGGCCGAGGCCCACGTGGCCCTGGCCTAGCCCGGGAACAAGGAGGAACCCCATGTACCAGCACACCCTCTCGGTGGACGGCGAGTACCTGGCCAAGGACCAGGCCCTGCCCCAGAACGCCTCGGTGGACGGCAACGGCGCGGTCCTGGACCTGCGCGGCAGCATGGGCGGGGTGGAGATCGTGGCCCGCGCGGCCAGCGCCCTGTCCATCGCCGACACCAAGTCGCTCACCATCACCCTGCAGCACAAGCCCGCGGGCGGCAGCTACGCCGACCTGGGCGAGGTGTTCGGCGTGACCGCCGCGGGCGGGGCCTGGACCGCCGCGGCAGGCGAGATCCTGGGCCGCTTCGTGCCCGCCAGCGACGTGGCGGAGCACCTCAAGGTGGTGCTCACCACCACCGACGCCGCGGCCAGCGGCGCGGTGAGCGTCCTGCCCGCCTACCTGGCGCGGTAGCCGTCCCGCATCGTTGAACCGGGGGAGCCTTTGCGGGCTCCCCCTTTTTTTTCAGCAAGCTGACAGTCAGGCACCTACCTTCTCTGCAAGACCCAGCGCACGCCCAGGTCCTCGTGCCAGGGCATGAGCTGGCGGGCGAGGGAGGCGGCCTCGTTGCCGGGGGGGGCGGGCGCCTCGGGATCCCGGGGGGCCCCCACGGGCCGGCCCGCGCGGGCCCGGCCGTCCAGGAACCGGTAGCCCTGCCGCCAGGCCCGGGCCGGGTCCGGCGCGGCCAGGAGCCAGAGCTGCGGCCCCCGGAACGCCGCGGCGTCGGCC
>JAEXTU010000280.1 GCA_023453335.1 Pseudomonadota bacterium
ACTCCGAGTGGCTGGGCCTGGAAGTGCTGGCCACCGAGGCCGGCGGTCCGGAAGACCAGGAGGGCAGCGTAGAGTTCGTGGCCCGCTTCGCCATGCAGGGCGTGCCCCAGGAGCACCGCGAGGCCGCCCGCTTCGGCCGCGTGGACGGAAAGTGGGTGTACGTGGCGGGCGAGGTGAGCGGCGGCCAGCCCGTGCGGCGCGAGGCCCCCAAGATCGGCCGCAATGAGCCCTGCCCCTGCGGCTCGGGCAAGAAATTCAAGAAGTGCTGCGGCAGATAGGCTGCTCGGCCTGAGCCCAGGTTTCCCATTCTGGCAAACCCGGCCCTGTCGGCCTGGTACGAAACGTGAAACGTCCACCTGCAAGGGTGGACGTTTTCTCGTTTATGTCACCATCAGGCCAGGAGGAGGGGGGAGCCGAGCCTGCGGGCGCACGAAATACTCCAGCATTTCTGATTGTTATTCAGGTAATTTCAAAAATGTGAGGCGGTTGGCGCGATCTCCCTACTTTTTTGCAGTCTTGTGCAAAATTGTAGGAGAACGGCCATATCCTTCGTACAATTTCGCAAACTCAGGGGAGAGGTGCATGAACACTGCGGACAATGCCTTCATCCTGCTCTGCGCGGCCCTAGTCATGTTCATGACTCCGGGCCTGGCCCTGTTCTACGCCGGCATGGCCCGGGCCAAGAACGTCCTGGGCACGGCCATGCAGAGCTTCATCATGCTCGGCCTCATCTCGGTGCTCTGGGCCATGCTGGGCTACACCCTGGCCTTCGGCCCGGACCAGGGCGGGCTTCTGGGCGGCCTGGACTACCTGTTCATGGCCGGGGTGGGCCTGACCAACAACGGGCCGGTGGAGAACCTGCCCCACATCACCTTCATGATCTACCAGTGCATGTTCGCGGTCATCACCCCGGCCCTCATCACCGGGGCCATGGCCGAGCGGGTGCGCTTCACCCCGCTTCTGGTCTTCTCCTCCCTGTGGCTCCTGGTGGTGTACTGCCCCATGGCCCACTGGGTGTGGGGCGGGGGCTGGATGCAGAAGCTGGGGGTGCTGGATTTTGCCGGCGGCGCGGTGGTGCACGTGAGCTGCGCGTCGGCCGCATTGGCCGCGGCCCTGGCCACCGGCAAGCGGCAGGGCTGGGGCCGGCAAGCCTTCATCCCGCACAGCCTGCCCCTCACCGTGACCGGCATGGGCATCCTCTGGTTCGGCTGGTTCGGGTTCAACGCGGGTAGCGCCCTGGCCGCCAACGACATTGCGGCCAACGCTTTTGTCACCACCCATTTCGCCGCTGCGGCCGGCACCCTGACCTGGCTGGTGGTGGAGGCCCTGGCCACCGGCAAGGCCACCACCCTGGGCGCGGTGTCCGGGGCCGTGGCCGGGCTGGGGGCCATCACCCCGGCCTCGGGCTTCGTGACCCCCATGAACGGCATGCTCATCGGCGGCCTGTCCGGCATCATCTGCTACGGCGGGGTGCTGCTCAAGAACCGCTTCGGCTACGACGACTCCCTGGACGTGGTGGGCATCCACGGGGTGGGCGGCACCTGGGGCCTTTTGGCCGCCGGGCTCTTCGCCTCGGTGAACCACGCCACGGGCATGTTCTACGGCAACGCGGCCCAGGCCGGGACCCAACTCATGGCCGCGGCCGTGACCTGGGCCTACTGCTTCCTGGCCAGCTTCGCGCTGCTCAAGCTGGTGAACGCCTGCATGGGCCTGCGGGTGCCGGTCGAAGACGAGATACGCGGCCTGGACATCTCCCAGCACAACGAGGCAGGATACCAGTTCTAGGTTAACCCGCCCGTTGCCGGGCGCAAGAAGCGAGGTATCGCATGAAGCGCATCGAGATCATCACCCGTCCCCACAAGCTGGACGACGTGAAGGAGGCCCTGACCGCCGTCGGGGTCCGGGGCATGACCGTGTCCGACGTGAAGGGCTTCGGCCGCCAGCGCGGCCACAAGGAGGTCTACCGCGGGGCCGAGTACCAGATCGACTTCGTGGCCAAGATCCGCATCGAGGCGGTGGTGGACGACGCCATGGCCGCCGACGCGGTGCAGGCCGCGGCCACCGCCGCCCGCACCGGCCAGGTGGGCGACGGCAAGATCTTCGTCTCCGCCGTGGAGGAGGTGGTCCGCATCCGTACCGGCGAGCGCGGCCCCGAGGCCCTCTAGCCGGCATCAGAACGAAAAGCGCCCCGCCGTTCCTGTCCGGAGCGGCGGGGCGTAGGTGTTTTCCGTGCCGCCTAGCAGTCCTCGTTCAGGCGGTCGGCCAGGTAGGCGTCCAGGTCCGGGCCCTGGGGGTTCCTGAGCACGTGGTCGAGCCAGGCCTGGCGCTCGTGGCAGAGCACGCGCAGGTCCCAGACGCAGGCGGTAGGGCCGCTGGCGGTGGTGTCCGTGAAGCCCGCCAGGTCGCCGTGCGGGGTCACGAACACCCGGTGGAACAACTCGTTCTCGTTCTCCCACCAGTCCATGAAGATGAAGATGCAGCCGCGGCCGTCATGCACCCCGCAGAAGCCCACGCCGTAGCGCGTGTCAGTGACGGCCGGGGAGGGCAGCACCCGGGGCAGGAGCCCCAGGGCCGCGTTCACCACCTCGGGCCGCGGTGCGCGGCGGCCGCCGTACACGATGCCATAGACTTTGACCCGCCAGCCGTCGATGGCCGCCAGGTCCAGGAACCGGATGGGCCGGGTGGCGTAGTGCTCCAGAAGCTGCATGGCTGACTCCCCTGTCCGGGCTGCAACCCGCTCTCCGGGAAGGAATTCCCGGGTTGGGCCAAACTACGCGAGGTTGCGGGGAAAGGGAAGCGGGGGGGCCTGCCTTAGACGTCGAAGAGCATCTCCAGGTCGTCGCGGGTGAGCGTCTTCCAGTGGGCCTGGCCGGGGATGATGGCCTCGGCCACCCCGCGCTTGGCCTCCTGGAGCTTGAGGATCTTCTCCTCCACGGTGTTCTGGCAGATCATCTTGTAGGAGAACACCTGGCGGGTCTGGCCGATGCGGTGGGTGCGGTCCGTGGCCTGGGACTCCACGGCCGGGTTCCACCAGGGGTCGTAGTGGATCACGTAGTCCGCGGTGGTCAGGTTCAGGCCCGTGCCGCCGGCCTTGAGCGAGATGAGGAAGATGGGAATCTCCGGGGTGTTGTTGAACAGGTCCACCTGCTCGAACCGGTCCTTGGACGAGCCGTCCAGGTAGGCGAAGGGGGTCTTGTTGATGGTCAGCCAGGAGCGGATGATGTGCAGCATCTGCACGAACTGGCTGAAGACCAGCACCTTGTGGCCTTCCTCGATGATGTCGGTGACCATGTCCTTGAAGGCGTCGAACTTGCCCGAGGGCAGGTTGGTGGACACCCCGGGCATGTCCAGCTTGAGCAGGCGCGGGTGGCAGCATATCTGGCGCAGCTTGAGCAGGGCGTCCAGGATGGACATCTGGCTCTTGGCCATGCCCCTCTCGTCCACGGTGGCCAGCACCTGCTCCTTGAGCTTCTTGGCCAGGGCCGAGTAAAGCTCCATCTGCTCGTCGGCCAGGGCGCAGTACTGGATGTTCTCCACCTTGGGGGGCAGGTCGCGGGCCACCTCGGCCTTGGTGCGGCGCAGGATGAAGGGCCGCACCCGGGTGCGCAGGTAGTCCAGGGTTTCCTCGTCCCCGTCCTTGATGGGCTTGACGATGCCCCGCTGGAACGAGTGCTGGGAGCCCAGGAAGCCCGGCATGAGGAACTCGAACAGGCTCCACAGCTCGAACAGGTTGTTCTCGATAGGCGTGCCCGAGAGGCACAGGCGCAGCTTGGCCGAGAGCTTGCGCACCGAGCGGGCGGTGATGGTGTTGGGGTTCTTGATGTTCTGGGCCTCGTCCAGGAC
>JAEXTU010000330.1 GCA_023453335.1 Pseudomonadota bacterium
ATTCTTCCACTTCTCGTCGTGGCCCAGTTCGTCCACCACCACGATGTTGTCCACGCCCATCTCATTGAGCTTCCAGAGCATGGCGCTGCCGATGAAGCCCGCGCCGCCGGTGACGATGTACATGCTCGCTCCTCGCGTTGCTTTCTACGCTGCGCAGTGTCTACCTGCGGCCGGGCCGCATGGCAAGAGCGGCCACGCGGCCTTGAGTTTGGGCGCGTTTTTGCCTACACCGTCCTCTCCATCATGGAGGTTCCCATGCTCGCCATTCTCGACTACGAGGCCGGCAACCAGACCTCGGTGCGCCGCGCCCTCGACCACCTGGGCATCCCCTGCGCCATCACCCGCGACCCCGCGGTGGTGAACGCGGCCAAGGGGCTCATCTTCCCCGGGGTGGGCGCGGCCGGCCAGGCCATGGCCGAATTCACCCGCAGCGGCCTGGGCGCGGTGCTCACCGAGCGCATCGCCGCAGGCGTGCCGCTCCTGGGTATCTGCGTGGGCTGCCAGATCCTCCTGGACTACTCCCAGGAGAACGACACCAAGACCCTGGGCATCGTGCCCGGCGAGTGCCGGCTCTTCAACCCCGCCTGGACCGACGAGCACGGTGAGCCCATCCGGGTGCCGCACATGGGCTGGAACAGCGTGGCCCTCCGGAACCCGGACGAGCCGCTGTTCAAGGGCATCGCGCCCGAGGCCGAGTTCTACTTCGTGCACAGCTACTACCCGGCGCCCGCGGCCGAGTACGTGCTGGGCACCACCACCTACGGCGCCGAGTTCTGCTCCTTCCACGGCCGCACCGGCCTGTGGGCCGTGCAGTTCCATCCGGAGAAGAGCGGCCGGCCCGGGCTGGCCCTGCTCAAGAATTTCGCCGACTACTGCAAGGAGGCCGGCTGTGCTCAGTAAGCGGGTCATCCCCTGCCTGGACGTGCGCGACGGCAAGCTCACCAAGGGCGTCAAGTTCGTGGGCAACGTGGACATCGGCGATCCGGTGGAGACCGCCCGCCTCTACTCCGAGGCCGGCGCGGACGAGCTGGTCTTCTACGACATCACCGCGTCCCACGAGGGCCGGGGCATCATGCTCAAGGTGGTGGAGAAGGTGGCCTCCCAGGTGTTCATCCCCTTCTCGGTGGGCGGGGGCATCTCCACCGTGCCCCAGATGCGCGACGTGCTCCTGGCCGGGGCCGAGAAGGTTTCGGTGAACTCCGCCGCGGTCAAGAACCCGGACTGCATCGGCGAGGGCGCGGCGGCCTTCGGGTCCCAGGCCATCGTGGTGGGCATGGACGTGAAGCAGGTGCCCGTGCGGCCGGGAATACCCTCGGGCTACGAGGTGGTGATCCACGGCGGCCGCAAGCCCATGGGCCTGGACGCGGTGGAGTGGGCCAGGACCGTGGAGTCCCTGGGCGCGGGCGAGATATGCCTGAACTCCATCGACGCCGACGGCACCAAGGAGGGTTATGAGCTGACCCTCACCCGCCTGGTGAGCGAGGCGGTGCGCATCCCGGTCATCGCCTCGGGCGGGGCCGGCAACCCCCGGCACATGGCCGACGCCATCACCAAAGGCAAGGCCAGCGCCGCCCTCATCGCCTCCATCGTGCACTACGGCGAATACTCCATCCGCCAGTGCAAGGAGGCCATGGCCGAGGCCGGGGTCAAGGTCAGGATGGTCTGGTAGGACCGGCGAAACGACGCTGGGCGCGGCGGGGAGAACCGGCCGCGCCCTTTCATTTCAGTGCGCCGGCTTGGCCGGGCTTCCCTTGGGCATGCTCCCGGTGAGCAGGACGTGCATCTCCTCCCGGGAGACCCCGACCACCGGCAGGTCCGCCGGCAGGCCGCCGCGCCGGTTGCGGGCGCGCAGGAGCAGGGTCCGGCCCGGCCCAGGCGCGAAATCGATCTCGTCGCCGGGCTTCAGGTCCAGCCGCTCGCGCAGTTCCTTGGGAATGGTCACCTGGCTGTTGGCCGTCATCCGAACCGATTGCATGGCTGCCCCCAACAGCCCTCCCCTACAGCCCTATTCTAAGTCCGGGACCGGAGATGTTAACCCGGGTTAACCAAACTTAACTCTTCCCGACTGAAAATCCTCCCCTGCCTCCGGCCGGGAAACCCACTTTCGTGCAAAAATTTCAGCAAAGCCCCTGGCCTTGAATCATACTCCTATGATAGGATAGAGATGCATACACACCCTTTCCCTGCGAGGATTGCCATGCCCATGCTGCACGCCATCTGCCTGTCCGAGGAGAAACACACCCGCAAGCGCGAGGTGCCCGTGGCCGAAGTCCGGGAGGGCCACGGCCTGGTGGGCGACGCCCACGCCGGGAGCGGCCGCCAGGTGAGCCTGCTGGCCCTGGAGGGCATCCGCCGCATGTGCGAGCTGCTGCCCGGCCTGAAGCCCGGCGACTTTGCCGAGAACCTGACCCTGGAGGGCCTGAACCCGGCCATCCTGCCCGTGGGGCAGCGGCTCAAGGTCGGGGACGCGGTGCTCCTGGAGATCACCCAGATCGGCAAGACCTGCCACCACGGCTGCGAGATCCGCCGCCTGGCCGGGGACTGCATCATGCCCCGGGAGGGGGTGTTCGCCAAGGTCCTGGCCGGCGGCACCGTGCGCAAGGGAGACGCCATTGTCCTCCTGGACTGAGGCCCCGGCCGCCCTGCCCGCCGGCGTGGCCGCCCTGCCCATCGTCCGTTTGCGCGAGGGCCGGGTGGCGGAGGAGGACGACGACCTGGCCGTGGAGGAGCCGCTGGAGATCGTGGTGGACGACGCCACCTACGCGGTCACCATGCGCCTGCCCGGGGACGATGTGGCCCTGGCGGCCGGGTTCTGCCTGTCCGAGGGCATCATCGCCCGAGCCGGGGACATCGCATCCATTGAGTCCTGCCCCGCGGACCCCGGCCGCATTCATGTACGCACGCGGAAGGATGTTTCGCGGGTCCAGCCCGAGCGCCGGGGATTCCTGAGCAAGTCCAGCTGCGGACTCTGTGGCAAGGAGAAGCTGGCGGACATCCACGCCGACATCCGGCCGGTGGCCGGACTGGCGGCCCTGGACGCCGAGGCCGTGCTGGCGCGCAAGGCGGATTTCGAGGCCCGCAAGCAGGTGTTCCCGCGCACCGGGTCCACCCACTCCGCCGCGCTCTACGACCGGTTCGGCGAGTGCCTGGGATTCGCCGAGGACGTGGGCCGGCACAACGCCCTGGACAAGGCCGTGGGCGCGGCGCTCCTGGCCCGGACCCTGGGGGTCGCGCACCTGGCCCTGGTCTCCTCCCGACTGTCCTTCGAGATGGTGCAGAAG
>JAEXTU010000006.1 GCA_023453335.1 Pseudomonadota bacterium
CGCCAAGCTCAAGGCCCTGCGCGACGGCTTCAAGGCCTCGGGCGAAACGGCCGCCGCCGGGCGGCTGCAGTAGCGGGGGCTCTGCCCCAGGCCCCGGCAAGGGGGCTCCTCGCCCCCTTGCAGCCCCCCGCCAGGGGGTAACTCCCTGGACCGTATCGATGGAAGACAGAATACGCACCATACTCGACCGCCTCGGCGCTGAGCCGCCGCAGGTTCTGCTGTTTGAGGGCGGGTCGGCGGACGACCGGCAGGCTGCGGCGCTGTATTGGGCGCAGCGGCTGAACTGCGCCGCGGGCGTGCGGGCCTGCGGGGAGTGCGCGGCGTGCGGGCAGATCGCGGCCGGGGTGTACCGGGACCTGTTCGTGTTCAATGGCCGCGAGGGCAACATCAAGGTGGAGGAGGTGCGGGAGGCCATTCCCGTGTTCTCCCAGGCCCCGGCCGGGGGCAGGAAGCGGGTGGTGCTCTTCCTGGAAGGCCAGATGTTCACCGAGGCCACGGCCAACACCCTGCTGAAATCGTTGGAAGAGCCCAACCCGGCCACCTGCTTCGTGCTCACCGCGCCGCAGCGGGAGCGGCTGCTGCCCACCCTGGTGTCCCGCTCCTGGGTCATGACCCTGGCCTGGCCCGAGGCGGCTGGGCCGCAGGGTGAGGCCGGCGGGGAGTGGGTGGCGGCCCTGGCGGAGTTCGCGGCCACGGGCAAGGGCTGGTTCGCCCGCACCGCGGGCAAGGGCGCGGTGGACAAGAACGCGGCCCTCTCTGCGGTGCTGGCCTGCCAGGCCGACCTGGCCCGGGCCATGCGCGGCGAGGCCGGCCACGGCCTGGCTGCCGAACTGGATCGCGTGCTGGGGGCCGAGGGGCTGCGCAAACTGGATTTGGCCCTGGGCCACGCCCAGGACGCCCTGACCCTGCCCACGCCGGTGAACCCGGCCCTGGTCCTGGACTGGCTGGCCACCCGGGTGCGTTCCTGGGTGGCGTAGTTCCCGCCTATTCCAGGTCTTCCTGCTCCACGCACAGGCAGTTCCGGGAGCCCCCCTTCCTGGGGGGGTGGGGCCGGGCCGCGTCCTTGGCCTGGGCCGCGGAATCGGCCCCGGTCTGGGCCACGGCGGCGTGCACCTCGGAGGGTGTGGCGTCCAGGGCCTTCTGGCTCATGTCCACGCAGAGGATGTAGGTCAGGCCCAGGCACTCGAAGGTGCTGGCGATGGTGGTGCAGAGGTTGCCGCTGGCGAGCGAGATGTAGGGCTCGGAGGTGAACTTCCTGAGCCCCGCGGACAGGGGCAGGAAATAGTCTTTGAGGGAGTGGTCCGCGCCGCATGGCGCGGGGTGGTAGATGAAGCGCCTCGTCTCGGAGATCTTCTCCGGGTTGCACACGCTGGAGGAGACCTGGATGCCGTGCTCGTCCAGGACGTAGAGGCACTCCAGGTCCTGGTGCGAGGATACCGCCTCGGCCAGGAGGCGGTCGAACTGGGCGGGCTCGCTGCACACCAGCTGGGCCACGGTGTTCTCCATGACGATGTCGTAGAGCTTGTGCTGGACCTTCTTGGCGTTGATCTTCTCGATCATGTGCGCCTTGAAGGTCTCGGCGGTCTTGCGGATGCGGGGGAGGAAGCTGAAGCGGGGGGCCTCGAACTCCCTGGGCTTGCAGAAGTAGAAGCCCTGGAAGATGTCCACGCCCAGCTCCATGAGGGTGAGCACCTCCTCCTGCCGCTCCACACCCTCGGCCACGGCCATGGCCCCCACGTTGCCCGCCAGGCGGACCAGGGACTTGGCGATCTCGTACTTGTGGTGCTCGGTGTCGATGTCCCGGATCAGCCCGCGGTCGATCTTGATGATGTCGGGCTTGATGGAGGAGATGCGGTCCAGGTTGGAGCGGCCCGCGCCGATGTCGTCCAGGGCGATGAGGAAGCCGTGCCCGCGGTAGGCGGTGATGAACTCGGCCAGGGCGGCCTCGTCCTTCACGTTGGACTCCAGGATCTCGATGATGACGTTGTTGGGGCTCACCCCGGCGTCCCGGACGCTGTTCAACAGGTGCCCGGAGCCCACGATGGCCCGGTAAAGCACCCGGGTGTCCAGGTTCAGGGAGAGGAGCAGGTCGCGCTTGGCCCGGTACAGGGGGGCGAAGCGCTCCACCGCCTTCTTGCGGCAGAGCCGGTCCAGGGCCAGGCGGTCCTTCTGGCTCTGGGCCAGGGAGAAGAGCACGGTGGGCGGGATCGCCAGGTTGGCCCCCTCCAGCACGCCGCGGGACAGGGCCTCCAGGCCGATGACCGCGCGGTTCTTGATGGAGACCAGGGGCTGGAAGTGGGTGAGGATGCTCTCGGCCGCGAGAATGGCGTCCAGGTTGAGTTCGAGGGGCTTCATACGGGAGGGGTTGGGGTTTTTGAGACAGCGGGGAGCCTCCGGTTAGATGTCGGTGTCTCCGGTACGCACGCGCATGGCCTGGGCGATGTCCAGGACGAAGACCACGCCGTCGCCCTCCTTGCCGGTCTTGGCCCCGGCGGAGATGGCGGCCATGGCGTCCTCGACCAGCTCATCCCTGACGCCGATCTCGATGCGCACCTTCTTGAGCAGGTTCACCTCCATGACCACGCCGCGGTAGGTCTCGGTGAAGCCCTTCTGGCGGCCCGCGCCCAGGATGTTGGTCACGGACATGCTGTAGATGTTCTTGGCGTAGAGCGCCTGCTTGACCGCGGTCAGGCGTTCCGGCCGGATGTAGGCGATGAGGAGTTTCATGCGGGGCTCCTTGCGGCTTACTCGTTGGAAAAGGTCTGGAAGCCGCTGTAGGCTTCGCTGCCGTGTGCGGTGATGTCAAGGCCCTTGAGCTCCTCCTCGGTGCTGGCGCGCAGGCCGAAGCTGGCCTTGAGCGCCTGCATGGCGATGAAGCCCATGCCGAAGGCCCAAACGAACACCGCGGCCACGCCGATGGCCTGGGTGATGAAGGGGCCGATGCCGCCGCCGTAGAACAGGCCGGCGGTGCGGCCGTAGTCCGGGGAGGCGAGCAGGCCGGCCATGAGCGTGCCGTAGGCCCCGCACACGCCATGCACGGACACCGCGCCCACCGGGTCGTCAATCCTGAGCACCCGGTCGACGAAGACCACCGAGAACACCACCACGATGCCCGCGCCGCAGCCGATGATGAGCGAGCCCACCGGGGAGACCTCGAAGCAGCCGGCGGTGATGGCCACCAGGCCGGCCAGGGCCCCGTTCATGGTCATGGACATGTCCGGCTTGCCGAAGCGGATCCAGGCGGTGGCCATGGCGCCCAGCATGCCTGCGCAGGCGGCTAGGTTGGTGTTCACCGCGATGTAGCCGATGCTGCCGTCGACCGTGGCCGTGGAGCCGGGGTTGAACCCGAACCAGCCGAACCAGAGGATGAACACCCCCAGGCCGGCCAGGGGGAGGTTGTGGCCGGGAATGGCCCTGGCCGTGCCGTCGGCCGCGTACTTGCCCAGGCGGGGACCCAGGACCATGGCCCCGGCCAGGGCCACCCAGCCGCCCACCGAGTGCACCACGGTGGAGCCGGCGAAGTCCATGAAGCCCATGGCCGAGAGCCAGCCTCCGCCCCAGGCCCAGTGGCCGGAGATGGGGTAGATGAGGCCGGTGACCAGGGCGCTCACCAGCATGCAGGCGCCAAGCCTGGCGCGCTCGGCCATGGCGCTGGACGCGATGGTGGCCGTGATGGCCGCGAACACCGACTGGAAGAACCAGTAGGCGATGGTCCACTGCCCGTCGGCGTCCAGGCCGGTGAACCCGGACAGGGCGAAGCCCGAGGTGCCCAGGAACCCGCCCAGGTCGGTGCCGAACATGAGCGCGAACCCGAACAGGAAGAACATGGGCGTGCCGGCGGCGAAGTCCAGGAAGTTCTTCAGCATGATGCTGCCGGCGTTCTTGGCCCGGGTGAAACCGCACTCCACCAGGGCGAATCCCGCCTGCATGAACATCACCAGGACGCCGGCGAGCAGCATCCAGAGGATGTTGGCATTGGCCTGCGAGAGAAATTCGGGTGCGGCGGCGGCCTCAACGGCCAGCGCCGGGGCCGGCGCAAAGGCCAGCACGGCCACGGCCGCCCACCCGAGGGCCTGGGTCGGGCGCAGGGCGCCCAGGAGCCTGGGATTCAACATACAGCCTCGTTGCTCTGTCTTGCCGAGCGTGGTTGTGGCCCGGCCGAACGCGGTCCCGCGAGCAAGGACCGGGCCAAACCTAGCATAAGCTGAAATAGTTACATATTTATTTCTTGCCCCGGGTTTCTCCCCCCGTATTTTCATCACTTTTTTTGCAAAAAAGAAAATGCTCCGTTTACTCATTTTCTACTGTTTTGTTATTTTAATCTTGACTTCCCAAGCCCGTTCTACCCCGCGCCCCCGGCCTCATCCGCAGCTCCTCCCGCAGAATTGTCTTGACAACATCCCGGCCCGGGGCGTAGAGGCCGCAATCATGCGCTTCAACAGCCCCGCCCCCATGTACTTTTGGTATTTTTGGTTTATGCCCGCCTGTGGCCGGGAGGGGTGCGGACTGCTCTAACAAGCGCGCAAAGGACAAACCCCGAAGGGCCGCAGGCAGCACAAGCCGGCGGCCCTTCGTGTTTCTGGAATCACGCGGGACCCCGGCCGCCGGCCAGCGGCCCGACGGGACAACCGAGCAAGGAGGAAACCCATGCTCCTGGGCAAGGCGGTGCGCCTCGAGCGCATCTTCAACCGCAACACCGGACGGACCATCATCGTCCCCATGGACCACGGCGTCTCGGTGGGTCCCATCTACGGCCTCGTGGACCTCAAGGACACGGTGAACGACATCGCCGAGGGCGGGGCCAACGCCGTGCTCATGCACAAGGGCATGCCCCGCTGCACCCACCGCGGCCGCGGCAAGGACGTGGGCCTCATCGTCCACCTCTCGGCCTCCACCTCGCTGTCCCCCTACCCCAACTCCAAGGTCATGGTCGGCTCCGTGGAGGACGCCCTGCGCCTGGGCGCGGACGGCGTGTCCATCCACGTAAACCTGGGCGACGAGAACGAGGGCCACATGCTCCAGTGCCTGGGCGACCTCACCTCCCGCGCCACCGAGTGGGGCATGCCGGTGCTGGCCATGATGTACGCCCGCGGCGAGAAGATCACCAACCCCTACGACCCCGGGGTGGTGGCCCACTGCGCCCGGGTGGGCGTGGAGCTGGGCGCGGACGTGATCAAGGTGCCCTACACCGGCGACATCAAGAGCTTCGCCACCGTGGTGGACGCCTGCTGCGTGCCAGTGGTCATCGCCGGCGGCCCCAAGATGGACTCGGACCTGGAGCTGCTGCGCATGGTGCACGACTCGGTGCAGGCCGGCGGCGCGGGCCTGTCCGTGGGCCGCAACATCTTCCAGCACCAGACCGTGACCAAGCTCATGCGGGCGCTCAACGGCATCGTGCACCTGGACTGGGACCTGGACCAGGCCGAGGAGTTCATGAACACCGGGGTGACCCGATGAGCGCCTCCAAGAAGATCTTCGTGCGGGCCATGCCCTACGCCAAGAAGCTGGTGACCCTGGCCCTGGAGTCCGGGGTGGACGGCCTGCTGGTGGACGAGAAGGACGCGGACAAGGTCACCGCCCTGGGCCGCACCCAGGCGCTCACCCCCGCCGACCTGGTGGAGGTGGACATCCGCAGCAAGGCCGACGAGGAGGCCGCCTCCGCGGCCCTGGGCAAGGGCCGCGCCGTGGTGCTCAAGCAGGGCTGGGAGATCATTCCGGTGGAGAACATCCTTGCCCAGGCCGGGGCCCTGGCCGGGACCTGCGGCGGATTGGGCGTGGGCGCGGAAGTGGAGTCCCTGGACCGGGCGGTGCTGGCCGCCGGCATCCTGGAGCGCGGGGTGGACTTCCTGGTGGTGCTGCCCGAGGCCGCCGCGGACCTCAAGAAGATCGTGGCCGAGCTCAAGCTCTCCCAGGGGACCCTGCCCCTGGAGGCCGCCACCGTCACCGCGGTGCGCCACGCCGGCCTGGGCCACCGGGTGTGCGTGGACACCCTGTCCATGCTGCGCACCGGCCAGGGCATGCTGGTGGGCAACTCCAGCGCCTTCACCTACCTGGTGCACGCCGAGACCGAGTCCAACCCCTACGTGGCGGCGCGGCCCTTCAGGGTCAACGCCGGCGCGGTGCACGCCTACTGCGTGCGGCCCGGGGACCGGACTTCGTATTTGGAGGAACTGGCCGCGGGCAGCGAGGTGCTCATCGTGGACGCCGGGGGCAAGACCTCGCTGGCCACCGTGGGCCGGGTCAAGGTGGAGGTGCGGCCCATGCTGCTCATCTCCGCCCGCACCCAGGACGGCCGCGAGGGCGCGGTGTTCCTGCAGAACGCCGAGACCATCCGCCTGACCCGGCCGGACGGCAAACCGGTCTCGGTGGTGGCAATCAAGGAAGGGGACGAGGTCCTGGTGCGCACGGATGCGGCCGGCCGCCATTTCGGCATGCGCATCTGCGAGGACATCAAGGAGGGCTAGCCATGGACAAGACCGCCATCCAGGCCCGCCTGGCCGAGCTGCGCACCGAGATCGACGCCATCGACCTGGCGGTGCTCGACCTGCTCACCCGCCGCGCCGGGTGCAGCCTGGAAGTGGGCCGCATCAAGGCCGGCACCCGGGACATGATCTTCAAGCCCTTCCGGGAGAAGGAGGTCATGGACAAGCTCCTGGCCGCCTCGAACGGGACCCTGCCCGAGAAGCACCTGCGCGCCATCTACCGGGAGATATTCTCCTCCAGCCGCCGCTTGCAGCGGCCGCAGCAGGTGGCCTACCTGGGGCCCGAGGGCACCTTCTCCTATTTCGCCGGCGTGGAGTTCCTGGGCCACAACGCGGACTACATCCCCAAGCCCAGCTTCGAGGACGTGTTCACCGCGGTGTCCGGGGCCGAGGCCGAGCTGGGCATCATCCCCCTGGAGAACTCCCTGCACGGCACCGTGGGCCAGAGCCTGGACCTGTTCATGCGGCACGCGGTCTACATCCAGTCGGAGATCTTCTGCAAGATCAGCCACTGCGCCCTGGGCAAGGCCGCGCGCCTGGCCGACGTGAAGGTGGTGTACTCCCATCCCCAGCCCCTGGCCCAGTGCTCGGGCTGGCTGAGGGCCAACCTGCCCAGCGCCAAAGTGGTGCCGGTGGAGAGCACCGCCGCGGCCGCGGCCCGGGTGGCCGAGGACGACACCGCCGTGGCCCTGGGCCACCAGGCCCTGGCCGCCATGTTCGGCCTGAACGTCCTGGCCGCGGGCATCGAGGATCTGCCCGACAACTGGACCCGCTTCGTGGTCATCGGCCTGGACCCGGCCGACGAGGGGCACCGGGACAAGACCTCGTTGCTCTTCACCCTGCCCGACAAGCCGGGCTCCCTGGCCAACGTGCTCAACGTGCTGGCCGCCCGCAGCATCAACCTCAAGAAGCTGGAATCCCGCCCCATGCGCGGGGAGAAGTGGAAATACGTGTTCTTCGTGGACGTGGAGGCCGACCTGGGCCGCGACGAGTACGGGGTGGCCCTGCGCGAGCTGGGCGAGTGCTGCCACACCCTGCGCATCCTGGGCTCCTACCCGGCCGGCCCCTCCATCGACGTGTCCAACACCGCCCCGGCCCGCAAGGCCGATGCGGTGGAATTACAGGATTAGACAGGAGTTTCGCCATGCAACTCGCGTACGATCCCGACACCGACGTGCTGCGCATCGTCCTGGCCAGCGAGCCCGTGTCCCACCGCTGCGGCGAGGCCCCCGGGGTCTCCCTGGGCCTGGACGGCAACGGCTCGGTGGTGGACCTGGAGATCACCCAGGCCAGCCATCGCATCGACAACCCCCGGTCCCTGGATTTCGCGGTGGCCGGCCGCTGCGTGCGCGGCATGCGGATGTTCTAAGGAGACCATATGTCCGGCACCCCGATCACCGTCGCGGCCCCGTCCAGCAAGTCCATGTCCCACCGCGCGCTCATCTGCGCGGCCCTGGCCCCCGGGGTGAGCGAGCTCACCGGGGTGCTGGAGAGCGACGACACCCGGCGCACCATGGCCTGCTTCATGGCCTGCGGGGCGCAGTTCTTCCCGGCCGGTTCCATCCTCAAGGTGGCCGGGGTGGGAGGGCGCCCCCAGGGCGGGGCGCACCAGCCCGTGGACTTCGACGTGGCCGAATCCGGCACCACCTGCCGGCTCATGACCGCGGTGGCCGCGGCCGGGCACGGCCGCTTCCACGTGCACGGCGCGCCGCGCATGCACGAGCGGCCCATCGGCTCCCTGGCCCGCGCCCTGGCCTCCCAGGACGTGCGCTTCGAGTGGGAGGGCAAGGCGGGCTTCCCGCCCTTTGTCCTGGACACCACCGGCCTGCCCGGAGGGACCATCGCCATCGACGCCGAGGAAAGCAGCCAGTACCTCTCCGGCCTGCTCCTGGCCGCGCCCCTGGCCCTGTCCGAGACGGTCATCGAGCTGGCCGGGTCCAAGGTGGTATCCTGGCCCTACGTGTCGCTCACCCTGCAGGCCATGGAGGACTTCGGCGCGACCTTCGCCGCCGAGATGCACGACGGCCACGCCTGGTCCTTCGCCCCCTGGCGGGAGCTGGCCGCGGTGGCCCCCGGCCAGGCCCGTTTCCGGGTCAAGCCCGACGGGTACAAGCCGGTCTGCCTGCGGGTGGAGGGGGACTGGTCCAACGCCTCCTACCTCCTGGCCGCCGGGGCGGTGGGGCCGCGGCCGGTGCGCCTGAAGGGCCTGCGCCCCGACTCCCTGCAGGGGGACCGGGCCATCCTGGACATTCTTTTGCGCATGGGAGCACGGGTAGAGTGGGAGCACGACGTGGTCACGGTCTCCCCCTCCTCGCTGCACGGCATCGCGGTGGACATGGCCTCCTGCCCGGACCTGGTGCCCACCGTGGCGGTGCTGGCCGCCCTGGCCTCGGGCGAGACGGTGATCTCCGGCGCGGCGCATTTGCGCATCAAGGAGTGCGACCGCCTGGCCGCCCCGGCCCGGGAGCTGGAGAAGATCGGGGCCCGCATCGAGGTGCGAGACGACGGCCTGCGCATCGCGCCCCAACCCCTGGACCCCCGGGCCACGGCCGAGTTCTCCACCCATGGCGACCACCGCATGGCCATGAGCCTGTCCATCCTCACCCTGGCCGGGGTGCGGGTGGGCCTGGACGACAAGGGCTGCGTGAAGAAGTCCTTCCCGGGCTTCTGGGTGGAATGGGCCAAGATCGCGGGAGTCGAGGCGTGACGCCAGCCTGCGTCGCCATAATCGGGGCCTCGGGCCGCATGGCCCGGCTCTTCGCCGCCCGGTCCAGGGACCTGGGCATCGCGGTGCGCGGCCTGTCCCGGCCGCTCTCCCCGGAGCTCTTCGCCCGGGAGCTGCCCGGCGCGGACCTGGTGGTGCTCTCGGTGCCGGCCAGCGCCATGGACCAGGTGGCCCGGATGGCCGCCCCCCACCTGGACGGCGCCCAGGTGCTCTGCGACGTGTGCTCGGTCAAGGTGCGGCCGGTGCAGTCGATGCTTACGGCCTACCCCGGCCCGGTCATCGGGACCCACCCCCTGTTCGGCCCGGACCCGGGTCCCGGCCGCAACCGGGTGGCTCTGGCCGGCGGCCGGGGCGAGGCGGCCCGGGACATGGCCCGCGCCTGGTTCACGGCCATGGGCTTTCCCTGCTTCGACACCGACCCCGAGACCCACGACCGGGCCATGGCCCTGGTGCAGAGCCTGAATTTCGTGACCACGGTGGCCTACCTGGCCACCCTGGCCGAGGACGAGAATTTGCTGGATTTCCTGACCCCCTCCTTTGACCGCCGCTTGGGGGCGGCGCGCAAGATGCTCACCGAGGACAGCGCCATGTTCTCCGCGCTGTTCGAGGCCAACCCCTTTGCCCAGGACGCGGTGCGCCGCTTCCGGACCATGCTGGGCATCGCCATGGGCGGCGACGTGGACCTCTTGTGCGAGCGCGCCACCTGGTGGTGGCGAGGGACGGATCACGGGGGAGAGGCCTAGGCGACGTCGAGGATACAGGCCGCGCTCCCCCGGGGGCGCGGCTTTTTTATCACCCATGATCGGAGGAACCACGATGCACAGCGTGACGCTCAAGCAACACGGAGCCTGGATGCCCGCGGACATCCAGACCCCCATCAGCCTGTTCCTGGGCCTGGTGGGCAGCAAGCAGGGCCTGCTCCTGGAGAGCGCCGAGGTGGACGGCCGCCTGGGCCGCTACTCCGTCATCGCCTGGAACTTCGCCCTGCGCCTGTCCTGCCGGGACGGGAAGCTCCTGGTGGGGGCGCGCGACGAGCGCCTGGCCTCCTTCAAGGAACTGTCGGGCATGCCCTTCCTGGAGGGGGTGCGCTCAGCCATGGCCGGGCTGGACATCCAGCCCGCCGCGGGCTTCGAGGACCTGCCCCCCATCACCCGCTCCCTGATCGGCTACTTCGGCTACGGCCTGACCGGGGCCTTCGAGCCCAAGCTGGCCAGGGTGCTGCCCCCGGAGCGGGCCGAGAGCTGCCTGGTGCTGCCCGGCAACGTGGCCATGTTCGACCACCTCACCAGCCGGCTGTGCTTCCTGACCCTGTCCGAGGGGGTCAAGCCGGTGCTGGACCACAAGATGGTCAGCGGCGCGGGCGACCCGCCGGTGCTGGGGCGCATCGCCAACTACCCGGACGAGGCCGGGTACAAGGCCGCGGTGGCCTCGGCCAAGGAGCTCATCCGCCAGGGCGAGTGCATCCAGACCGTGCTCTCCACCCGGTTCCAGGCCCCCTTCTCCGGCGACCCCTTCGTGCTCTACCGGCGGCTCAGGCAGGTGAACCCCTCGCCCTACATGTTCTTCCTGCGCCTGGCCGACGTGACCCTGCTCGGCTCCTCGCCGGAACTGCTGGTTCGCTGCACCGGCGGCCGGCTGGAAACCTGCCCCATCGCCGGCACCCGGCCCCGCGGCGAGGACGCCCACGCCGACGCGGCCCTGGCCGAGGAGCTCAAGGCCGACCCCATGGAGCGGGCCGAGCACGTGATGCTGGTGGACCTGGGCCGCAACGACCTGGGCCGCATCGCCAGGCCCGGCACGGTGAACGTGGAAAAGTTCATGGACGTGGAGCGCTTCTCCCACGTCATGCACCTGACCTCCTACGTGGAGGCGCAGCTGAAGGACGGCCTGGACGCCATCGACGTGCTGGCCTCCACCTTCCCGGCGGGCACGGTCTCGGGCGCGCCCAAGGTGCGGGCCATGGAGATCATCGCGGACATGGAGCGCCTGGACCGCGGCCCCTACGCCGGGGCCATGGGCTGGATCGGCCTGGACAAGGGCCGGGTGGACCTGGACACCTGCATCACCATCCGCTCCCTGTGGGTGCGCGACGGCCTGGTGGCCTGGCAGGCCGGGGCGGGCATCGTGTTCGACTCGAACCCGGAAAAGGAATGGCTGGAATGCCAGAACAAGGCCAAGGCGCTCATGGCTGCGCTCATGGGCAAGGGAGGCGGCGATGTTCTTGCTCATTGACAACTTCGACTCCTTCACCTTCAACCTGGTGCAGGCCTTCCAGGGCCTGGGCCAGGACCCCACGGTCCTGCGCAACGACCGGGTCGAGCTGCTGGATCTGGCCGGCTCCGGCAAACTCGAACGGGTCTGCCTGTCCCCCGGCCCCAGCCGGCCGGAGAACGCCGGGTACATGCTGGAGTTCCTCTCCCGGCTGCCGCACACCGTGCCGGTGCTGGGCGTGTGCCTGGGCCACCAGGCCCTGGGCTGCTTCGCCGGGGCCAGGGTGGAGGTGGCCGGCCGGATCATGCACGGCAAGACCTCCATGATCACGCACGATGGGACCGGGCTCTTCACCGGCCTGCCCAACCCCGTCGAGGTGGGGCGCTACCACTCCCTGCTGGTGAAGGTCGACGAGGCCCCGGCCGAGGTGAAAAAGCTGCTCACCGTCACCGCCCGTACCGAGTCGGGCGAGGTCATGGGCCTGCGCTACACTGACCGGCCCTGGGCCGGGGTGCAGTTCCACCCCGAGTCCGTGCTGACCCCGCTGGGACCCCGGCTCCTTGCTAATTTTGTGAACGGCATACTCTAGGAGAACGCGATGCAGCCCATGCACATGGCCGACGTGCTCGAACTGTTGGCGTACCACAAGGACCTGCCCCCGGACATGGCGGCCGAGAGCTTCGCCCGGCTCATGGACGGGACCATGACCCCGGCCCAGGCCGGCAGCTTCCTCATGGGGCTCAAGACCAAGGGCGAGACCGCGGAGGAGCTGGCCGCCGCGGTCAAGGCCGCGCTCAGCCACGCCCGGCTGGTGCCCGGCCTGTCCGGCGCGCGCATCGACACCTGCGGCACGGGCGGGGACAAGTCCTGCTCCTTCAACTGCTCCACGGCCGTGGCCCTGGTGCTGGCGGGCATGGGCTACCAGGTGGTGAAGCACGGCAACCGGGCCATCACCAGCACCTGCGGCAGCGCCGACGCCCTGGAGGCCCTGGGCCTGCCCCTGGTCACCGAGCCCAAGGACGTGGCCGGCGAGCTGGCCAGGCGCAAGTTCGTGTTCCTGTTCGCGCCCAGCTACCACCCGGCCTTCAAGCACATCATGCCCATCCGCAAGGAGATCGGCTGCCGCACCCTGTTCAACCTCCTGGGGCCGCTGCTCAACCCGGCCCGTCCCACGCACCAGATCCTGGGGGTGTCCATCCCCCACTTCCTGAACCGCATGGCCAAGGTGCTGGCCCTCACCGGGGTGCAGAAGGCCGCGGTGGTGCACGGCGCGGGCGGGCTGGACGAGCTGACCCCCTTCGGCCCCAGCAAGGTGGTCTGGATGCGGGAGGGCTGGCTGCGCGAGGAGGTCCTGGACCCCGCGGACCTGGGCTTCGGCAGCAGCAACGTGGAGGCCGTGGCGGTGGCCAGCAAGGACGAGGCCGTGGACGTGCTGCGCCAGGTGCTGGCCGGCCGGGGGCCGCAGGCCATGGCCGACATGGTGGCCCTGAACGTGGCCGCGGCCCTGCACCTCCTGGAGGACCGGCTGTCCCTCAAGGACGCGGTGGGCCGCGCCCGCGAGGCCATTGCCGCGGGCGTGGGGGAGAAGCCCCTCAATGCCTGACATGCTCGCCAAGTTCGCCGCGGCCAAGGCCGCGGAGATCGCGGACCTGAGGGCCCGGGAAAAGGCCGGCACCCTGCCCCCGGTGTTCGCCGGGGAGCGGCCGTCCTTCGTGTCCGCCCTGGAGGCCCACGCCCCCCTGGCGCTCATCGCCGAGTACAAGCGGGCCTCGCCCTCCAAGGGCGTGATCTGCCTGGATTTGTCCGCGGCGGACGTGGCCGGCCAGTATGCGGCCGCCGGGGCCGCGGCCCTGTCCGTGCTCACCGAGGCGCAGTACTTCCAGGGGTCCCTGGACTACCTGGCCCAGGCGAGGTCCGCCGCGCCCGGGGTGCCGCTCCTGCGCAAGGACTTCCTGCAGGACCCGCTCCAGGTGCGGGCCACGGCCGCGACCCCGGCCTCGGCCCTCTTGCTCATCGCCCGCATGCTGGACGAGGATTTGCTGGCCGAGATGCTGGACCAGGCCGGAGCCTTAGGCTTGGCCGCGGTGGTGGAGGTCTTTGACGAGGCGGACCTGAAAAAGGCGAGGTCCGCGGGCTCGGGCATCATCCAGGTGAACAACCGGGACCTGGACACCCTCAAGGTGGACCTGGCCGTGTCCCGGCGGCTCGTCCTGCGCAAGCGGGAGAGCGAGCACTGGATCAGCGCCAGCGGGGTGGACCGGGGGGCGCAGCTCCGGGAGCTGGCCGCCCTGGGCTTCGACGCGGCCCTGGTGGGCACCAGCCTCATGGCCGGGGGTAAGCCCGGCCAGGCCCTGGCCCGGCTCCTGGCCGAGGCCGGGGAGGGCTAACCGGGGGAATAGCCCCGGCGCGGCCATGTTTTTTCCCCGCAGGGCGGGCGAAGACAGGGGGAAACCGCACCTGCAGTCGTCCTGGAGAGAAAACCGGACGATTCTTGCGAGATGGCGCACAACTCAGCGATGATACAGAACGTTAGAGAAATTCTAACTTTTCTTTACCCACGGTTTTGCACGATTCCGGCGTGGAAAAGCCGGCGCGGAGCAGCGTGTGTTTACAACACAGGGAGAGGAGCCCCCAGTGCAAAAAAAGCTCCTGGTCAAGGTCTGCGGCATGACCCGGCAGGAGGATGCCGACGCCTGTTGCTCACTGGGCGCGGACCTGCTGGGCTTCATCTTCCACGCCCCCAGCCCGCGCAACGTCACCCCGGAGCAGGCTGCGGCTATCCGGACGGCCGGGGTGTTGCGGGTGGGGGTGTTCGTGCGCCAGTCCGCGGACGAGGTGAGGGCCATCCTGGACGCCGCCCGCCTGGCCCTGGCCCAGCTGGCCGGCAACCAGGACCCGGACTTCTGCCGGGCCGTGGGACCGGAGCGCGTGGTGCGGGTCTTCTTCCCCGAGCGCCTGGGCGGCCGGGCCGAGCTGGAGGCCGAACTGGCCGGCTTCGCCGGGTGCATGCGCTACGCCCTGCTCGACGCCGGTTCCAGCGGCGGCGGCACCGGCCGCTCCCTGCCCTTCGCCAGCCTGGCCGGCATCCAGCCTCCCGCGCCCTGGCTCCTGGCCGGCGGCCGCGCCGCCGCC
>JAEXTU010000008.1 GCA_023453335.1 Pseudomonadota bacterium
GTCCATAGAGTTCCAACTCTGTTACCGGAGAGGGGGCCTCGGCAGGGAGAGCCACGCAGTGAACCACTCCAACCGGCAGTTGTAGTCGCACATCGCGTTGAGCCAATCCAGGTCAGCTAAACGAAGCCGGCCGGGTTGAGCCCAGAGTTGCCGTGGAGGGAACCGCGGGGAGTGTTTCCCCCTGCGCCCATGTGCTGTGTTAGGTTCGAACTAGGTCATCTGGCACCTCCAGGTTGATGTCCAGCCCCACTTCTTTCATAAAGAGGCCCTCTTGGTCAACCATTTTTTTTGCAAATGAAAATTTTTTTTCATATAGATATTTCTTGACATACAGAAATATCATCGTATGATATGCAGAAAATGGGGGTCAGGATGAGCGGAGCAGAGATCAAGGCACTCAGGAAGTTCCTCGGGATGAACCAGAGCCAGTTCGCAGGGGCCTTGGGAGTGAGCTTCACGACCGTGTCACGCTGGGAGTCCGAAGAGGGGCGGCCGAACGACGCCCAGATGGAGCAGATACGGGCAATCAGGGCGCTACGCGATCAGAAAGGCGTCGATGAGGCCAAGCTCCGGCAATCGCTGCTTACCCTGGGTGTGATCGGAACCCTCGTCGCTGCGGCGGCATCTGGTATTGTGGTCGCCGGGACCTTGGCCGGGAGCATCGCTGGCTTCATGGCGGGGAAGAAGCTGAACTCCCTTCTCAAGAAAGAAGGTTAGCAGCGTAAGCAATGCCTAGACACCGGAAAGCCTGATGTCCCCCTGCGCCCTCAAGGCGAAGCTCCAGCGACAACGCCCCTGGGCCATCCTCAAGATGACCCGCAAGCGCTACGAGGCCATACGGCCGTGGGCAAAGTTCGGGAGCAGGGCGAGGTTCGAGGAGTTGCTGTGCGCCCTAGGCGAGCAGCCCGGGCTGGTGGACGGGCTCTTGGACGAGGCGCGCGCGGAGGTTCTCGTGGAGGCGCTGTTTGGAAAACATGCTGAATAGATTGGATCTTTGCTTCCGCCCAGCCAATGTCTAGACAATTTGAACGGCTTATCTTAAACGGGCTGTTCCCATAAGGGGCTGCACCCCCAATGCACCCCCAGCACCCGGGAACCAAGGCTGCCCTTCAACGACCTGTTGCTTCGTAATCAGCAGGTCCGGGGTTCAAATCCCCGCGCTGGCTCCAGGATTCAAGGGGCTTGCGGAAGGGTCCGCAAGCCCTTATTTCTTGTCTACCGCGGCCCCTTGCGCGGAAAATCCCACCGGGACGCCGCAGGTCGCCAGGCCGGGACCGTCCCGCACAGGCCCCTGCATGAGCGCACGCATCATCACCAAGCGGGAACTCATTCCCGGAATGACCAGCCTGATGGTCCTCCATTCCCCGCAGATCGCGTCCAAGGCCAAGCCCGGCAACTTTCTGATCATGCGGGTGCACGCCCAGGGCGAGCGCATTCCCCTGACCATCGCCGACGCCGACCCCGCCTCCGGGACCATCACCATCGTGTTCCTGGTGGTGGGCAAGACCACCGCCCGTCTCAACCTGCTGCACGAGGGCGACGTGATTCCCGACGTGTGCGGCCCCCTGGGCAAGCCCACCCACATCGAGCAGAAGGGCAATGTCATCTGCGTGGGCGGCGGCACCGGCGTGGCGGCCATGTACCACATCGCCAAGGGCCACTATCTGGCTGGCAACACCGTGACCGCGGTCATCGGCGCGCGAACCCGCGCCCTGCTCCTCTTCTACAACGAACTCTCCCGCTTCTGCACTGAGGTGCTGGTGGCCACCAACGACGGCAGCATGGGGGTGAAGGGCCTGGTCACCGACGCGCTCCGGGAACGCCTGGGCCGCGACGACGAGGTGGCCGAGGTGGTGGCCGTGGGTCCGGTGCCCATGATGGAGGCGGTGGCCGAGGTCACCCGGCCGTTGGGCATCAGGACCACGGTGAGCCTGAACACCATCATGGTGGACGGCATCGGCATGTGCGGGGCCTGCCGCTGCACCGTGGACGGCGAGATGCGCTTCGCCTGCGTGGACGGGCCGGAGTTCGACGCGCACAAGGTGGACTTCGCCGAGCTGCGCAAGCGCCTGGAGCAGTTCCACGGCCAGGAGCGCGCGGACCTGGAGCGCTTCAAGCAGCAGTTCGGCACCGGGGAGAACTAGCCATGGCCAAGAAGAAGACCATCGCCCCCCGCGTGGACATGCCTGTCCAGGACCCGCACGAGCGGGTGAAGAACTTCCGCGAGGTGGCCCTGGGCTACTCCCTGGAGCAGGCCCAGGCCGAGGCCGCGCGCTGCCTCCAGTGCAAGAAGCCCGCCTGCCGCCCCGGCTGCCCGGTGGAGATCGACATCAAGGGCTTCATCGAGCCCCTGACCCGGGGCGACGTGGCCGCCGCGTATGCGGTGCTGCGCAAGTACAATTCCCTGCCCGCGGTCTGCGGCCGGGTTTGCCCCCAGGAAACCCAGTGCGAAGGCGCGTGTATTCTAGGCAAGATGGACGGGGCCGGCGGGCCGGTGGCCATCGGCCGCCTGGAGCGCTTCGTGGCCGACAATTTCCACGCCCTGTCCGCCTGCGAGCTGCTCACCGGCGGCAACGTCTGCCACTTGCCCCGCGAGAACGCCAAGGTGGCCTGCATCGGGGCCGGGCCCTCGTCCCTCACCGTGGCCGGCTACCTGGCCGCGCGCGGGGCGCGGGTAACGGTATACGAGGCCCTGCACGAGCTGGGCGGGGTGCTGGTCTACGGCATCCCCGAGTTCCGGCTGCCCAAGGGCGTGGTCAAGCGCGAGATCGACGCCCTGCGCACCCTGGGCGTGGAGTTCCAGACCAACTGGGTGGGCGGCAAGACCTTCACCATCCGCGAGCTGTTCGTGTGGGGCTACAACGCGGTGTTTGTGGGCGTGGGCGCGGGCCTGCCCCGGTTCCTGAGCATCCCGGGCGAGGGCCTGGTGGGCGTGTTCTCGGCCAACGAGTACCTGACCCGGGCCAACCTGGGCCGGGCCTACGCCTTCCCCACCTACAGCACCCCCATCTTCCCAGCCAAGGACGCGGTGGTGGTGGGCGGCGGCAATGTGGCCATGGACGCGGCCCGCACCGCCCTGCGCCTGGGCGCGGAGCGGGTCACCATCGTCTACCGCCGCACCCGCGAGGAGATGCCCGCCCGCCGCGAGGAGATCGACCACACCGAGGAGGAGGGCGTGCGCTTCGAACTGCTGGCCAACCCGGTGGAGCTCTTCGGCGACGACAAGGCCCGGCTCACCCACATGCGCCTGCAGCGCCAGAAGCTGGGCGAGCCCGACGCCAGCGGCCGCCGCTCGCCGGTGCCCACCGAGGAGTTCTTCGACATCCCGGCCCAGATGGTGATCATGGCCGTGGGCACCCGGGCCAACCGGGTGCTCCTGGACGCCTCCCCGGACCTGCGCCTCAACATGTGGGGCTACATCGTCGTGAACGAGAACACCGGCGAGACCACCATCCCCAACGTCTACGCGGGCGGCGACATCGTGACCGGCGCAGCCACGGTCATCTCCGCCATGGGCGCGGGACGCCGCGCGGCCAAGGAGATCGCCTGGCGGCTGGGCATCCAGAACGACGACTAGCCGGCATACCCATTCCT
>JAEXTU010000066.1 GCA_023453335.1 Pseudomonadota bacterium
CCCCCCCCCCCCCCCCCGCCCCGCCCCCGCGCCCCCGCCCCGCCCCCCCCCCGGGGCTGCGGACAGGGGCGCGAGCTCCACCCGGGAGGCGATGAACACCTCGCGCAGGTCCAGCTCGGCCAGGGCGTCAGCCAGGGCCTCGCCGCAGTAGAGGGTCAGGGCGGTGTCCAGGGAATGGCCCACGGCCCCGGACTTGCGCATGGGCTCCACGGCCCGGGTCACCTCGGCCCGCACCTTGAGCACGGTCTCCCAGCGGTTGTGCTCGGCCTCGGGCAGGGTCCAGTCCGCGGGCGGCTCGAAGCGCAGGGCGAAGACCGTGCCCAGGCCCTGGCGCATGCCCTCGGGCAGGTGCTGGAACACCTCCTCCGCGGTGAAGGAGAGCACCGGGGCCAGGTCCTGGGTGAGCAGCATGAGGGTGCCCCACAGGGCGGTCTGGGCCGAGCGGCGGGCCAGGCCGTCCTTGGCCTCCACGTAGAGGCGGTCCTTCACGATGTCCAGGTAGAAGGCGGACAACTCGTTGATGCAGAAGGTGTGCAGGGAATAGAACACCTTGTGGAACTCGAAGCGGTCGTAGGCCCGCACCGCCTTGGCGTGCAGCCGGGCGGCCAGGTCCAGGGCGCAGCGGTCCAGGGGCAGCATCTGCTCCGGAGCCACCGCATGGGTGGCCGGGTCGAAATCGCCCAGGTTGCCCAGGATGAAGCGCAGGGTGTTGCGGATGCGGCGGTAAGCGTCCACCAGGCGGGAGAGGATCTCGTCGGAGATGCGCACGTCGTCCTGGTAGTTCTCGGCCGAGACCCACATGCGCAGCACGTCGGCCCCGAACTTGGCGATGATCTCCTCGGGCGCGATGACGTTGCCCACGCTCTTGGACATCTTCTTGCCCTCGCCGTCCACCACGTAGCCGTGGGTGAGCACGGCCTTGTAGGGGGCCATGCCGCGCACGCCCACCGAGGCCAGCAGCGAGGAGTGGAACCAGCCGCGGTGCTGGTCCGAGCCCTCCAGGTACATGTCCGCAGGGTAGCGGCACTCGGGACGCTGTTCGCACACCGCGGCGTAGCTGGTGCCGGAGTCGAACCACACGTCCAGGATGTCGTCCTCCTTCTCCCAGTTGGCCCCGCCGCACTTGGGGCAGGTGAGCCCGGCGGGCACCACCTCGTCCATGGGGGCCTCGAACCAGTAGTCGCAGCCCCGCTCGTGGGTGGCAAAGCGGTCCACGATGGAGTGGACCCAGGGTCCCTCGAAATAGGCCTCGTCGCAGTCCTTGCAGAGCAGAGCCACGATGGGCACGCCCCAGGTGCGCTGGCGCGAGATGCACCAGTCGGGCCGGCCCTCGATCATGCCGTAGATGCGCTCGCGGCCCCAGGCCGGGATCCACTTCACCTGGTTCTCGATGGCTTCGAGCGCCTTGTGCCGGAGCTGGTTGGCGCTCATGGAGATGAACCACTGGGTGGTGGCCCGGAAGATGACCGGCTGCTTGCAGCGCCAGCAGTGCGGGTAGGAGTGGGACATCTTCTCCTTGGCCAGGAGGTTGCCCTTGTCCTCCAGCACCATCACCACCTCGGGGTTGGCGTCGAATACGTTCTTGCCCGCGAAGTACTCCACCGTGGGCAGGAACACGCCGGCGTCGTCTAGGGGCGAGAGCACCTCCAGGCCGTAGCGCAGGCCGGTGTCGTAGTCCTCGCGGCCGTGCCCGGGCGCGGTATGCACGCAGCCGGTGCCCGCGTCCAGGGTCACGTAGTCGCCGAGCACCACCTTGGAATCTCGGCCGTAGAAGGGATGCCGGGCCACCAGGCCCTCCAGGGCCGCGCCCGGCACCGTGCCCAGGATATCCAGGGTCTTCCAGCCGAACTTCACCGCGCAGGTGGCCAGCAGTTCCTTGGCCAGCACGTAGAACCCGCCGTCGGCCTGCACGCAGGCGTACTCGAACTCGGGGTGCACGGCCACGGCCAGGTTGGCGGGCAGGGTCCAGGGGGTGGTGGTCCAGATGGCGATGTAGGACCGGGCCGGGACCGCGTCCGGGAAGAACTCGGCCAGTTTGGGGTCGGGCAGGGGGAAGCGCCCGTAGACCGAGGGCGAGGTGTGGTCCTCGTACTCCACCTCGGCCTCGGCCAGGGCGGTCTTGCAGGACATGCACCAGTGGATGGGCTTCTTGTCCCGGCGCACCGAGCCCTTGTCCATGAACCGGGCCAGCTCGCGGGCGGTGGCCGCCTCGTAGGCCGGCTTCATGGTCATGTAGGGGTCGTCCCAGGTGCCGAACACGCCCAGGCGCTTGAACTCCTTGCGCTGCACATCCAGCCACTTATGGGCATAGTCGCGGCAGATCTTGCGCACGGTGACCGCGGGCAGGTCGGTCTTGCCCTTGGCCTTGAGCTCCTGGGCCACCTTGTGCTCGATGGGCAGGCCGTGGCAGTCCCAGCCCGGCACGTACTCGGCCTTGAACCCGCGCAGGTTCATGTACTTGACGATGATGTCCTTGAGCACCTTGTTGAGCGCGGTGCCCATGTGGATGTGGCCGTTGGCGTAGGGCGGCCCGTCGTGCAGGACGTAGCGCTCGCGGCCCTCGTTGGCCGCGACCATGGCCGCGTAGGCCCCGGTCTTCTCCCAGAACGCGAGGGTCTCGGGTTCGCGCTTGGCCAGGTCGGCCTTCATGGGGAATGCGGTGGCCGGAAGATTGAGAGTCTTTTTGTAGTCGCTCATGGGCAGCGTGGAACCTCCGGAAAGCAAGGTGGCGAACGGAAACAGGGAAATTCCCCCAATCCGTGTCGGAAGTCAAGGACGGTCGGCCTGGGAGCGGTCCGGCGGGACCCGTGACAACCGGAGGGAACTGGTCTAGGTTGGGCCTGCCTGCGGTGGCCCCATGTCCCCCCGGGGACGGGCCTGAAAAGGGAACCCGGTGCAAGCCCGGGGCGGTCCCGCCGCCGTGATCCGGTCCCCTGCGGCCTCCGCCGGGGAAAACGACCCGGCCATGACGCCACTGTCCACGCGACGGGAAGGCGGCCGGAGTCCCGGAGAGCCGGAAGACCTGCCGTGGGCCACCCGCTGACAGCGGCAACGGACCTTTGCCGCGCGGGAATACCGGAGACCAGACAGGGAGGAGTCCCCGGGCGGCGGCGCCGGCCCGGGGTTTTGTTTTTATGGCCAACAAGGGAATTCTCTACGGCGTGGGCGTGGGCCCGGGCGACCCGGAGCTTCTCACCCTCAAGGCCGCCCGGCTCCTGGGCAGCGTGTCCCGGGTGTATGCCGCGGCCTCGACCAAGAACAGCTATTCCGTGTCCCTGAACATCGTGCGGCCCCACCTGGCCCCGGGGGTTGCGCCGGTGGTGCTGGCCTTTCCCATGACCCGGGACCAGGCGGTCCTGGACCGGGCCTGGAAGGAGAACGCCCGCACCGTGCTCACGGACCTGGATGCGGGCCGCGACGTGGCCTTCCTGACCCTGGGCGACCCCTCAACCTACAGCACCTTCGGCTACCTGCTGCGCACCCTGCGCGGCCTGGACCCCGCGGTGCAGGCCGAGGTGGTGCCGGGCGTGACGTCCTACAGCGCGGCCGCGGCCCTGGCCGGCGAGCCCCTGGCCGAGGGCGACCAGACCCTGGCCGTGGTCTCCGGGGTCTGCGGCGGCGACACCCTGCGCCGGGCCGCGGCGGCCGCGGACAGCCTGGTGGTGCTCAAGGCCTACAAGCGGTTCGGCGACATCAAGTCCGCCCTGGGCGAGGCCGGGCTCCTGGGGTCGGCAATGCTGGTCTCGGCCTGCGGCCAGGACGGGCAGAACCTGGTCCGGGACCTGGCCGAGGTGCAGGACACCCCGCCGTACTTCTCCCTGGTCCTGGCCAAAAAGAAGCGGGGGTGAGGCTCGTCAGCCCCACCCCCGCCTGTCTCGACGGACTCTAGACTTTCTGCGGCCTTGTCCGGCGTGGTCGCGCCGGCCGGGGCCTATCCCGAGATTCTCTTGTCTTTTTCGAATATCCAACTATTCCGAATCAGTCCGCGGGGACGAACTTTCCGCCCTTGACCTGGATCATGACCATGGAGTCCACGTCCAGGCCGTTGTGGTCCTCGGGGGTGATGGTGAACACCCCGGAGATGCCCATCAGGCCCTTGGTCTGCTCGATGGCCGCGCGCAGCTTTTCGGGGTCGGTGCCGGCCTTGCGCATGGCGTCGGCCAGGATGGTGATGGCGTCCCAGGCGTACCCGGAGTGGGTGTTGATGGGGTAGTCCTTGTCGTACTTGTACTCCTGGGAATAGAGCTTGGTGAATTCGGCCATGACCTTCTTCTGGGGATTGCTGTCCGGCAGGCTCTGCCAGGTGAGCAGCTTGGTGGCGGGCATGAGGTCGCCCTCGGCCGCGTCGCCGGCCAGCTTGATGTAGTTGGGGTCGGGCTGGCCGTGGCACTGCAACAGCGGCATGGTCAGGCCCAGGGCGTGGTGGTTTTTGGAGATGACCGAGCCGGCCGGGCCGATGGTCCAGACCACGATGGCCTGGGGATTCTTGGCCGCGATGTTGGTGAGCTGGGTCTTCATGTCCACGTCGGTGGGCTTGAACTGCTCGTCGGCCACGATGGTCAGGCCGAAGTCCGGGGCCAGCTTGGCCAGCCAGCGCCGGCCGTCCTGGCCGAAGCCGTCGCCCGCGGTGAGCAGGGCCACCTGGGTCAGGCCCTTGGCCTTCAGGTAACCGAGCACCTTGGACACCGCCACCGAGGAGCGCTGCGGGGTCTTGAACACCCAGCGCGCGGTGCCGAAGTCCATGGTTCCCGCCATGCCCTCCATGATCACCGGGTCGCCGCCCACGGTCATGATGGTGGGCACCTTGGACTCCTCCACCAGCTTCTTCACGGCCATGCCGGTGTCGGTGCGGGTGGGGCCGATGACCGCCACCACCTTGTCCACGTTCACGAACTTCTTGAAGACCAGCACCGCCTTGGTAGGCTCACTCTCGGTGTCGGCCACCACCAGTTCCAGGGGCCGGCCGTTGATGCCGCCGGACTTGTTGATCTGGTCCACGGCCATCTGGGCCACCAGCTTGGTGGGGGTGCCGATGGGCGCGGCGGGTCCGGACAGGTCGAAGAACGCGCCGATCTTGATGGGCTCGGCGCAGGGCGCGGGCGCGGCCAGGGCCAGGATCGCCGCCGCTCCCAGGATCAGGGTCAACAGGTTCTTGCGCATGGTGCCTCCTTGGTGCAGTCCCGGGCCGGCTTGGCC
>JAEXTU010000086.1 GCA_023453335.1 Pseudomonadota bacterium
GCCGCGGCCTCATCGTGGTCTTCGACGACGTGACCGGCAAGAAGAAGGTCCGCGAGGAGTTGGGCGCGCTCAATCGCCACCTGGAGCAGCTGGTGCTCTCCCGCACCCGGGACCTGGCCGAGAAGGCCAAGGAGCTGGAGGCCAAGGCCCGCGAACTGGAGGAGGCCAACTCCCGGCTGCGCGAGCTGGACCGCATGAAGAGCGACTTCCTCTCCTCGGTGTCGCACGAGCTGCGCACCCCGCTGACCTCGGTGCTGGGCTTCGCCAAGCTCATCCGCCGCGAGTTCGGCCGGGCCCTGGACCTCTGCCAGGACGAGGTCTGCCCGGTGCCTCTGGAAAAGGCCGAGCGCATCGACAAGAACCTGGACATCATCGTCCAGGAGTCGCACCGCCTCACCACCATGATCAACGACGTGCTGGACCTCACCAAGATCGAGGACGGCAAGGTGGAGTGGCGCGACACCCCCTTCCATCCCGACCGCGCCCTGGAGCGCGTGGCCCGCGCCGCAGCGGGAATGGCCTCGGAAAAGCCCGGCCTCTCCCTGGCCGCGGCCCCGGCCCCGGGCCTGCCCCTCATCATCGCGGACCAGGACCGGGTGCACCAGGTGCTCATGAACCTGGTGTCCAACGCCATCAAGTTCTCGGACGCCGGCCAGGTGGTGCTGGCCGCCGCGGCCGACGGGACCATGGTGCGGTTCAGCGTCTCCGACCAGGGCACGGGCATCCCGCCCGAGGACCTGGAGCGCATCTTCGACAAGTTCCACCAGTCCAGCAACGGCGACATCCTGCTCGGCAAGGCCAAGGGCACCGGCCTGGGCCTGCCCATCTGCAAGGAAATCGTGGCCCACTACTCGGGCCGCATCTGGGCCGAATCCGCCCCGGGCCAAGGCTCGACCTTCCACTTCACCCTGCCGGCGGCGTAGGCTACGGAAAAAGGCAGGGCGATTCGTGAATCGCCCCTACGGAAGAGGGCCCTGCCCAACGCGCTGTTGCGGCTCTCTTTTGTAGGGGCGATTCACGAATCGCCCTGCCTCCTTCTTCTGCCCTGCTCCGTTCCCCTACGCCCCCTCCCGCGCCCCGTAGGCCACCGGCACCACCAGGAGGGTGAAGGCGGTGGACGCGGCCAGGCCGAAGATGAGGGCCCAGGCCAGGCCGGAGAAGATGGGGTCCAGGGTGATGGGCCAGGCCCCCAGGGCGGTGGTGGCCGCGGTGAGCATGATGGGCCGCATGCGGGCCGCGCCGCTCTGCAGGATGGCCTCGCGCAGGGGCAGGCCCTCCCTCTGCCGGTCCTGGATGAACTCGATGAGCACCAGGGAGTTGCGGATCACGATGCCGCCCAGGGCGATCATGCCGATCATGGCCGTGGCGGTGAAGAACACCGGGTCCGGATAGCCGCCCACCTTGCCCGCGAACAGGTTCAGGAGCCAGAACCCGGGCATGATGCCGATGAGGGTGAGCGGGATGGCGCTCATGACCAGGAGCGGCATGGTCCAGGACCTGGTCTGCATGACCAGCAGGATGAAGATGCCCACCATGGCCGCGCCGAAGGCCAGCCCCAGGTCGCGGAACACGGCGAGGGTGATCTCCCACTCGCCCTCCCCGGCCCATTCCACCCGCACCCCGGGGGGCAGGGGATTCCTGTCCACGTCCTTCTGCAGGTCGAGGATGGCCTCGCCCGGCGCGCGGCCCGCGGTGTCGGCGTAAGCGAACACCACCCGCTCCAGGTTCTTGTGATAGATGGGCTGGTCCACCGGGGCCAAGCGGAAGCTGCCCAGCTCGGCCAGGGGCACCATGCCCCCGGCCGCGGTCCGCAGGGGGAGCTGGCCCAGCCCGGCCGCGCCGGAGCGCTCGGCCCGGGGCAGGACGAGCCGCACCGGCAGGGGCTGGCGCTCGCCGGGCCGGTGCACGTTGGCTGGAGTGGTCCCGGACACGGCCAGGGCCAGGGTGCGGGTGGCGTCCGCCGCGGTCACCCCGTGCAAGGCGGCCTTTTCCTTGTCCAGGGTGAAGGTGAGGGCCTCCCGCTCGGCCTCGGCCGAGGTGTCCACATCGGTGACCAGGGGCGCGGCGGCCAGGCGGCCGGCCAGTTCGCGGCCCGCGGCCACCAGGTCCGGGTAGGCCATGGCCGGCGGGCCGTAGACCTCGGCGGTGATGGTGGCCAGCACCGGCGGGCCGGGCGGGGTCTCCACCAACTTGAGCCGCGCACCGTGCGCCCTGGCCGCGGCCTCCAGCTCGGGGCGCAGGCGCAGCACGATGGCGTGGCTCTGGGCCAGACGGTGGTCCTTGTCCACCAGGTTGACCCGGATGTCGGCCAGGTTGCCGCCCTGGCGGAGGTAGGAATGGCGCACCAGGCCGTTGAAATCCATGGGCGAGGCCAGGCCGGTGAAGCTGGCAAAGGCGGTAACCTCGGGGGCGCGGCGGAGCACGTCCTCCAGGGCGCGCACCGCGCGGTCCGTGGCCTCGGCCGGGCTGCCCTCGGGCAGGTCGCAGAGCACCTGGAACTCGTTCTTGTTGTCGAAGGGCAGCATCTTGAGCGGCACCTGGCGCAACAGGGCCAGGGCCGCGGACACCGCGAGCAGGACCAGGATGCCCCCCAGCAGGAACAGGCGCAGCCGGGCGGAGTCCAAAAACGGGGTGAGCAGCCGGCGGTAGGCGGTGGCCAGCCAGGTGGGCGCGGCATCGTTGTCCGAAACCTGGTGCTGGGCCGGGGCGTCGGCGTAGCGGCGCAGGAGCACGAAGGAGAGCCAGGGCACCACGGTGAGCGCGGCCAGGGTGGAGAAGCCCACGGTGAGCGGCACGTTGGCGGCCATGGGGGCCATGTAGGGGCCCATCATGCCGGTGATGAAGAACAGGGGGGTGAAGCAGGCCACGATGGCCAGGGTGGACATGATGACCGGGGGCAGCATCTCGGCCACCGCGGCCAGGGTGGCCTGGCGCGGGGGCAGGGCGCGGCGCAGGATGTGCCGCTGGATGTTGTCCACGTTGATGATGGGGTCGTCCACCACGATGCCCAGCGAGAGGATGAGGGCGAAGAGGGTGACCCGGTTGATGGTGTAGCCCAGCAGGTGGTTCACGAACAGGGCCAGGGCGAAGGACAGGGGCACGGACATGGCCACCACCGAGGCCTCGCGCCAGCCCAGGAAGAGCACCAGCACGCCCACCACGGTGGCCACCGCGAAGGCCAGGGACTTCATGAGCTCGTCGGCCTTGGCCTGGGCGGTGTGGCCGTTGTCCCGGGTGATCTCGATGCGGACGTCCGGAGGCAGGATCTCGGCCTTGAGCCGGGCCAGGCGCTCCTGCACCGCGCGGGAGACCTCCACCGCGCCCGTGCCCTTCTTCTTGGCCACAGCCAGGGTCACCGCGGGGAACTCCGCGTTGCCCGCGATCCCGCGTGCCTGCGCCTCGCGGTTGGAGAACCCGAGGCGGCTGTAGGTGGCGGCCTCGGCCGGGCCGGCGCTGATCTCGGCCACGTCGCGCAAATAGACCGGCCGGCCGGCGTTCACGCCCACCACCACCCGGCCGGCCTCCTCGGCCGAGGCGAGGAAGGAGTCGGCGCGCACCGTGAACTGGCGGCCGGCCTGGTCGATGGACCCGGCCAGCACCGAGGTGTCGGCCCCGGCCAGGGCCTCACGCACCTCCAGGGCCGAGACCGAGAACCCGGCCAGGCGATCGGGGGAGAGCTCCACCCGTATCTCGCGGGGCCGGCCGCCGTGCACCGTGACCCGGGAGAGGTTGCGCAGGCCCGAGAGCCGGGCGGCCAGCTCCTCGGCCATGCGGCGCAGCTCGTAGCCGCCGTGCTTGTCGGAATACAGGGCCGCGGTCAGGATGGGCACGTCGTCGATCTCCACCGGCTTGACCAGCCAGCCGGTGACGATGGCGGGCACCAGGTCCAGGTTCATCTGGATGCCGCTCATGAGCTTGACCAGGGACTCCTCGCGATTCTGGCCCACGTAGAAACGCACCGTGGCCAGGGCGGAGCCGCGCCGGGACACGGAGTACACGTGCTCCACCCCGTCGATCTGCCAGAGCAGCTTCTCCAGCGGGGTGGTGACCAGCTTCTCCACCTCCTCGGCGCTGGCCCCGGGCGCGCTGACCATGACGTCGGCCAGGGGCACCACGATCTGGGGTTCCTCCTCGCGGGGGGTGACCCACAGGGCGGCCGCGCCCAGGCAGAGCCCGGCCAGGAGCAGGAGCAGGGAGGTGCGGGTGTCGAGAAAGGCCTCGACCATGGCCGGGATGAACCCGCGCGGGACCTGGCTACTGGCCATGGCCCGCCCCCGGGGCCGGGGCCGCGAACAGGCCCACGGTCTCGTTGCCGGCCAGCCCGGCCAGGATCTCGGCCGGGTTGTCGCGCACCGCGCCGGCCGTCACGTACACCCTGCGCCAGTCCGCCCCCTCGCGCACCAGCACCGTCTCCAGCTGGCCCACCCGGCGCACCGCGCCGGCCGGGACCAGCACGGCCTGGCGCTGGCCCGCCGGGACCAGGAGCCGGCCGAACATGCCGGGGTAGACCCCGGGCAGGGGGGGCAGGCCCACCTTGACCAGGAAGGTCCGGGTGGCGGGATCGGCCGCGGGCACCACCTCCTCGACCACGCCAGTCACGGTCTGGCCGGCCGCGCCGATGGCCACCGGCAGCTCGGCCCCCACCCGGGCGCTCCCGATGAGCCCCTCGCGCACGTAGGCCTCCAGGCGCAGGGCGCCGGGGGTCTGGAGCAGGAGCAGGGTCTTGCCCGGGGCGGCCACGTCGCCGGGCTCCACCATGCGGCGGGCCACCTCGCCGGCCTCGGGCGCGCGCACGGTGGCGTAGTCCAGGCCGATCTGGGCCTCCTCCACGGCCTTGCCGGCCGAGCCCACCCCGGCCTCGGCCGCGGTGAGCCCGTCCGCGGCCTGGGCCAGGG
>JAEXTU010000126.1 GCA_023453335.1 Pseudomonadota bacterium
GCCGCGGCCGCGGCCAGGGCGGCCAGCGGGGCAAGGGCCGCGATCTCGGCCGGCCCGAAGGACCCTGTCTGGTCAGGGGACTGGTTTGGGGGCAGGGCCATGACCTCGCCGCCGAACCCGCCGTCGGCCAGCATGGGCGCGGCCCAGTAGGGCTTGATGAACAGGGGGGCCACGGCGTCGCCCTCGGCCAGGCCCGGGGCCCGGCCCAGGTAGCCGGCCAGGAGCGGCCGCAGCTCCGCGGCCAGGGTGTCCAGGTCCGCGGCCAGGGGCTTCAGGTCGTGGTCCAGGCGGCAGCGCAGCACCTGCCGGCCCCGGCCCCAGGCCAGGCCGTGCAGCAGGAAATGCTCGGCGTCCACCACGTAGGCCAGCCCGCCCGGGCAGCCCAGGCCCTCGCCCAGGGCGCGGGCCACGGCGGCGAATATCTCCTCCCGGGAGCGGGCCAGGCCCAGCTCGGGGCCGGCGGCCAGCACCGCGGCCTGGGCCAGGCGGATGCGCTCCAACTCCGCGCCGCGGCGGGTGAGTTCGGCGTTGCCCCGCACCAGGGCGCGGTTGGCCTGCTGCAGGGCGCGGAAATAGAAGTGGGCCGCGTCGGCCTCCAGGTCGAAAAGCGCGGCCCGCTCGGCGAATCCCCGGCCGATGCCGGCCCGGATCTCGTCCAGGCGGACGTCGTCCAGGCCCAGGGCCGCGGCCAGGGCGTCGCGGCCCGCGGCGGACTCGGCGTCCCCGGGGTCGCCGTTCACCTCGTGGGCCAGGCGGTCGGCCAGGGCGGTCAGGAGCATGAGGTCCCGGTTGCCGTTCAGGCCCAGGAGCACGTCCACGGGCTGGTGGTGCAGCCAGGCCGCGTCGGCCAGGGCCGAGGGCAGGCCGAAGCGGACGGCCAGGCGCTTGCCGGCCAGCACGTGGTCCAGGCCCAGGCGGGCGATCTCCAGGTCCAGGAGCGCGCCCTCGCCGGCCGAGCGGCGCAGGAGCAGGTCCTCGTACTCCGGCCCCAGGGCGGAGAGCAGGGCCAACTGGCCGCAGTCGTGCACCATGCCCGCGGCAAAGGCCTCGCCGGCCAGGGCCGGGCGGGCGGCCTCGGCCAGGAGCCGGCCGGCCACCGCGGCGGTCAGGGCGTGCCGCCAGAGGTCCTTGAGCAGGGGGTCGCCGGACTTGGGGTCCTGCAGCAGGTGCTCGCGGATCACGATGCCCAGCACCACCTGGCGCAGGGTGGCCAGGCCGAGCACGGTGAGGGCCTGCTCCAGGGTGGAGACCTTGCCGCGCAATCCGTAGGCCAGGGAATTGGCCTGGCGCAGGACCTTGAGGGCCAATGACTGGTCGGATTCGATGAGCCGGGCCAGGTCGGCGAAGTCGGCCCCGTCCTCCAGGGCCAGGGAGAGCACCCGGGCGGCCACGGCCGGCGGGGCGGGCAACTCGTCAATGCGGCGCAGCACCTCTTCCACGTCGGGCGCGCCCGCGAACTCGAAGCCGGCCTCGTCCACCTCGACCTCCCCTGTATCCCGAAGAAAATGCCGTCCTGGCCTTTCCCCGACCCCGCGGGCACTGGCGCGCCCGCCTCGGCAGACCCGGGAGGCTCCCCCTCAGAAGCCCTGCCCCGGCGCTGGGCGAAACCTAGCCTATTTTCACCCGGCGGGCTAGGTCCCCCACTGCACGGGCAGGCGCACGGTCTTGCCCGCCTTGTTGGTGAAGAGCAGGTGCCCGTGCTCCCGGCCGTAGAGGTAGAGGTCGCGGGTCACGGCCACGTCCTGCTTGCAGTAGGCCACGATCTGGTCCAGGCGGCCCTCCTTCCACCAGGCCAGGGCCTGCAAGCCGTCCGCGCTCTTGGCCGCGTTGAGGGTGGCGCGGGCCAGGGAGTCCAGGGACAGGCGGTAGCCCAGGCGCTCGAACACGTGCTCCAGCATGTCCAGGGTGGGCAGGGCGGCAAAGGCGAAGTCCGACACCCCGGACAGCACGTGGTAGTCGAAGCGCTTGAGGTTGAAACCCACCACCAGGTCCACGGCCCCCAGGTCCTCGGCCAGCTTGGGAATCTCCTCCTGGGTGTAGACCAGGAACTCGTCCCGGCCCGAGTCAAAGAGCACGGCGCAGGACACCCCCATGCGGTCGGCCTTGTTCCAGCCCCCCACCTCGGCGGCGCTGCGCCTGGTTTCGATATCCAGGGCCCCGAAGCGCACCGGCGGCCCGGGCTGCGGCGGGAACAACGTAGGCTGGGGCATGGACTCCTCCGTAAGCGTTTGCGTGGCTGGTTCCGTGCCGTTTTCCATGGCCTGTTCCGTGGGCCTTTCGGTAAGAACTCCCTGATCCTCAATGGTGGGCGCAGGGGCCTTCTGGATGGCCTCCAGCAGTGCCCGGGCCGCGGCCTTGTCGATGGGCCGGTTGCCCGAGCCGCACTTGGGCGAGTGTACGCAGGAGGGGCAGCCCAGCTCGCAGGGGCAGGTGGCGATGGCGCACAGGGTGCGGGAGAGCAGGTCCTCGGCTCGGCCGAAGGCCTGGCGGGTCAGGCCCACGCCCCCTGGCATGCCGTCGTAGATGAACACCGCGGCCGCGCCCACCTGGGGATGGTAGGGCGTGGAGATGCCGCCCAGATCGTTGCGGTCGGTCATGACCAGGAGCGGAAGGATGCCGATGGCCGCGTGCTCCATGGCGTGGATGCCGCCCATGAAGTGCATCAGCGCGTCCTCGGCAGCCCGCTGCACCTGGCGGGGAATCTCGATCCACAGCCCCTCGGTCTCGAAGGTCAGGGGCGGCAGGTCCAGGGGCACGATGGTCAGTATCTTGCCCCCGCGCACCCGACGCTTTTCATAGCCCGTAATCGTCTCGGTGACCTTGAGCCGGCCAAAGAACACCCGCGCGCCATAGGCCGCCCGGCAGGCGTATATCTCCAGGATCTCGGTCTCCTTGGAGCTGCGCGCCCGGGTGTAATAATCCACCTTGGCCTTCGCCACCCGTACGGTGCGCGAGGCGATGTCCAGGTCGCGCACCACGAAGGTCTTGCCCAGGTGCAAATACACCGCGCCCAGGTGGGTCTCCCGGAAGGCGCGGTGCTCGTCCACCTGGCCCACGTTCACCACCTCGCCGCCGGGCAGCTCGGCCTCGATGGCATAGGCGCCGCCCGCGCCGCGCAGGTCGATCTCCCGGTGCGGCCGCTTGCGCGAGGAGTGCAAAACCTGCCCGTCCTTGTCCCGCAACAGTCCGCCGGACAGCTCCAGCCGGCGCACCGCCTCCCCCACCCCGGGCTCGGCCAGCCAGGGCTCGCCTTCCCGCAGGGGCAATTCCGCCGCGGCGCAGACCAGGTGCCGGCCCAGGATCACCTCGTTGGCCGGGTTGAGCACCGCGTTCTCCGCGGGCCGGTCGAAAAAGTCCCGGGGGTTGCGCATGAAATACTGGTCCAGGGCGTCCTCGCCGGCCACCAGAAGCACGGCCGAGGGCTGGCCGGACCGGCCCACCCGGCCGCCCCGCTGCAGGGTGGACATGACCGTGCCCGGGTAGCCCACCAGGATGCACAGGTCCAGGGCGCCGATGTCGATGCCCAGCTCCAGGGCGCTGGTGGAGACCACGGCCAAGAGCTCACCCGAGGCCATGCGCGCCTCGATGTCACGGCGCTCCTCGGGCAGGAACCCGGCCCGGTAGGCGCTGATGCGGTGCCGGTACTCCCCGGCCTTTTCCGCGCACCACAGGGAGATGAGCTCGGTCATCTTGCGGGACTGGCAGTACACGATGGTGCGCAGGCCCCTTGCCAGGGCCGCCTTGAGCAGCGAGATGGCCACGGACGAGGGTCCGGCAGCCATGGTCAGGGCCGGGTTCAGGAACAGGACGTGCCGCTCCCCGGCCGGGGCCCCGTTCTCGGTAACGCCCGTGACACTAAGGCCGGTAAGCTGCTCGGCCAGCTCCACCGGGTTGCCCACCGTGGCCGACAGGAAGGCGTAGGAGGGCTCCACCCGGAACCGGGCACAGACCCGCTTGAGCCGCCGGAACACCTGGGCCATGTGCGAGCCCAGGACCCCCCGGTAGGTATGCACCTCGTCCACCACCACGTGGGTGAGGCCGGCCAGGAAGGGCGACCAGGCCTCGTGGTGCGGCAGGATGGACAGGTGCAGCATCTCCGGGTTGGTCATAACCACGTGAGGCGGGTCGGTCCGTATCTTCTTCCGGAAATGCCCCGAGGTGTCGCCGTCGTAGATGGCCGCCGTGGGCCGCTCGCCCTTGGGCCAGGCCGCGGCCAGCTCCCGGAACCCCTTGAGCTGGTCCTGGGCCAGGGCCTTGAGCGGGAAAAGATACAGCGCCCGGGTGTCCGGGTTGCCCAGCACCGCCTCCAGCACCGGCAAGTTGTAAATCAATGTCTTGCCGCTGGCCGTGGGCGTGGCCGCCACCACGCTCCGCCCGGCGCGCAACAGGTCCATGGCCCGGGCCTGGTGGCTGTAGAGCCGGGTTATCCCGCGCGCCTCCAGCAACCGTTCGATGGTCACCGGCCATTTCCGCGCGCACTCGGCGTACACCGCCTCGCGGGCGGGCAGCACCTCGTGGTGCACCACCAGCTGGCCCAACGGCTCGTTGGCCTTGAGGGCGTCCAGGTATTCGAGAAGGGTGCTGATCGGCGTGCGGGGCTGGTGCAGGAACCTAGGCCCCGTAAGGGCTCATAGCCTGTTTCCCTGCCGCCGTCGACCGCACAGGGAGGCTAGCCGGTGATGTCGTACTTTTTCAGCTTGTACTGGAGCAGGCTCTTGGAGATGCCCAGGGCATCCGCGGCCTTGGCCTTGACGAAGTCGTTGCGGGCCAGGGCGCGGCGGACCAGGGCGGATTCGATCTTCTCCAGGGTGTCGGCGAGGTTGAGCTCGGCGGGCAGGAGGTCCACGGCGCCCTTGAACTGGGACTCCTCGTCGCGGATCTCCGGGGGCAGGTCGTCCAGTTCGATCTGCTCCCGGTTGGACAGGACCACACAGCGCTCCACGGTGTTCTGGAGCTGGCGCACGTTGCCCGGCCAGTCGTAGCCGATCAGGTACTCCACGGCCTGGGGCGCGAAGTTCTTCACCGGTTTGTCGTTCTCCTTGGCGTACTTGGCCAGGAAGTGGGCGGCCAGGAGCGGGATGTCTTCGCGGCGTTCGCGCAGGGCGGGCATGTGGATCTCCACCACGTTGAGCCGGTAGAACAGGTGCTCGCGGAACCGGCCGTCGGCCACGGCCGCGCGCAGGTCCTTGTTGGTGGCGCCCACCACCCGGATGTCCACCTCGATGGGTTCGTTGCCGCCCACCCGCTCGAAGGTCCGTTCCTGGAGCACGCGCAGGAGCTTGACCTGGAGGTCCAGGGACATCTCGCCCACCTCGTCCAGGAACAGGGTGCCGCCGTGCGCCTTCTCGAAACGGCCGCGGCGCTTGGCCACCGCGCCGGTGAAGGAGCCCTTCTCGTGGCCGAAGAGTTCGCTCTCCAGCACGCCGGGGGACAGGGCCATGCAGTTCACGGACACGAAGGCCCCGTCCTTGCGCGGGGAGGAGAAATGGATGGCCCGGGCCACCAGCTCCTTGCCGGTGCCGCTCTCGCCGGTGATGAGCACGGTGGAGCGGCTGGGCGCGGCCTTCTCCACCATGGCCAGGACCGAGCCCATGGCCTTGCTCTTGCCGATGATCTGGTGCAGGCCGTAGCGCTCCTCCAGGCTTTCCCGCAACACCCGGTACTGTTGCATGGCCTGGGCCAGCTTCACCGCGTTGCCCATGGTGAGGAGCAGCTCGTCGTTGTTGAAGGGCTTGGTCACATAGTCGAAGGCCCCCAGGCGCATGGCCTCCACCGCGGACTCGATGGACCCGAACGCGGTCATGATGATGACCGGGATGTGGGGGTAGTCCTTGCGCACCCGCTCCAGCACTTCCTGGCCGGTGAGGCGGGGCATTTTCATGTCCGTGAGCACCACGTCCACCTCGGACTCCTCGAGGTAGGCCATGCCCAGCTCGGGATCGGCCAGGGCCGTGACGTGGTAGCCCGCGTCCGTGAGCAAGGTCTCCAGGATGAGCAGGTAGTTGCGCTCGTCGTCCAGGACCAGGATGTGATGGGGCATGGCGGCTCGGGGGTTAGACTGCGGGGAAGGTGATGGTGACCCTGGCCCCGCCCTCTTCGGCGTTGGAGAATGCCAGATCGGCCCCGTGGCTGTCCAGGATGGTGGCCACGATGGCCAGGCCCAGGCCGGTGCCGTGGTCCTTGGTGGTGAAGAAGGGATCGGCCACCTTCTCCAGGG
>JAEXTU010000143.1 GCA_023453335.1 Pseudomonadota bacterium
GCCGCGGCCCTGGCCCGGGAGATCTTCCTCCTGGCCCAGGCCGACCACGGGGCCGACCACTGGCCCGTTGCGTCCGCCGACCTACACGCCATGCTCGCGGTGCGCCTGCCCGAGGACGCCCGGGACCTGGGCGCGGAATCCGGCCGCCGCCTGCGCCAACTGCGCGCCCAGGCCCTGGCCGCGGCCCGCCGGACGTGCTCCGGCGGTTGACTTTTCCCCGGCCCTTCCGCATAGGCGAAGCCATATTCTCGACCGTGGGGGGGACCACATGCGCCAGTCCGCCAAGCTTTTCCTGCTGGGGACGCTTCTGATCCTGCCCTGGGCCGGCAGCGCCCAGGCCTATGTCCGCTTCGGGGTAGAGAACCACGGGGCAGCTCCGGACCCCGCCTTCGTCCAGGAGATCACCACCCTCATCAGCGATATCCACAAGAGCTTTGTCAACGCCCTGCGCCTGCGGGTCACCGCCGATCTGCACGTGACCTTGAAGTTCTATAAGGAAAAGAACGAGTACGAGAAGGATGCCCGGGGAATCTGGGACAAGGATCTGAGCACTGTTCCCCCGGCCTTTTTCCGCCACAATCCCATGGAGATCTGGGCCGTGGACAATCCCGAAAAGCGGGAAGTCCAGCGCACCATGCTCCACGAGTCCACTCACATGTTCCTCAACGGGTTGGCCAAGGAGTGCCCCATCTGGATTCACGAGGGACTGGCCGAGTCCTTCGAATTGGCGCGGATTCACCAGGGCCGTTTCGTGCTCGTGCCCCGGCCGGACCGGGACCGGACAACCAAAGACCTGCTCTCCGGCGGCCGGTTGCCGAGCCTCGGCGGATTCTTGGACCAGGACCGCAAGACCTGGCAGCAGAAGGACGATGCCGGCGAGCCCGTGCGCGCCATCTCCTTGTCCATCGCCTGGTTCCTGCTTTCCTCGGAGGAAGGCCGGCAACTGCTCAACGACCTCATCCGCGCCCACCAGCCGGGCAGAAAACTCGAGCCCAGCTCGGCCATCATCGACCGCTATTGGCGCGGAGGGCTCAAGGCCCTGGAGGCCGCCTGGAAGGCCTGGATACCCGGGCAGCGCGCGCCCCTGGCCATGGATATCCCCAATCCCACGGAACCCAGCCTGACCACCCTGGTGCGGTAGGCGGACTCACTGCCCCAGGGCGTCCTTCAGGAACCCGTCCACGGCCGCCACGTACTCCCGGCCGGTGGCCAGCCAGCCGTTGTTATGGTCGCCGCGCAGACGCAGGAAGCGCTTGGGCTCGGGGGCCGCGGCATAGAGCCGCTCCCCGAAGCTAAAGGGCACGATCTCGTCGTCCGGGCTGTGCGCCACCAGCACCGGGCAGCGCACCCGGGCCAGGTCCGCGGCCACCAGGTAGCGCATGCGGGCGATGAGCCGCACCGGCAGGAAGGGGTAAGCCACCGCCCCCATGTCCGGGAGCGAGGTGAAGGTGGACTCCAGGATGAGCGCCGCGGGCGGCGGGTCCAGGGCCGCGGCCAGGTGGGCGGCCACCGCTCCGCCCAGGGAGCGGCCCCAGACCACCAGGCGGCCGGACGCCTCGCCCGTTTCCCGGCGCAACCAGTCCCAGGCCCCCTGGGCGTCGGCATAGGTGCCGGCCTCGGTGGGCCGGCCCTGGCTCTGCCCGTACCCGCGGTAATCGATGAGGAAGAGGTTCCGGCCCAGGCCGTGGGCCAACCGCACGGTCTCCAGCCGGTGGGTGATGTTGCCCGCGTTGCCGTGGAAGAACAGGGCAGTGCCCCGGGCGCGTTCCGCCGGCACGTACCAGCCGTGCAGCATCACCCCGTCCGCCGCGGGAAAACGCACGTCCCGGAACCCCAGGCCCAGGTCCCCGGGGGCGCCCGCCTGCTCCCGGGAGGGGAAGTAGACCAGCCGCTCCTGGAACAGCCACATGCCGCCCAAGACCACGGCCACACCGGCCAGCAGCACCCCCAGCACACCCATGCCCTTCACCTTGTCCCCCGGGGCGAACACCCCTCTGTCCGCGCAAATGAATTGACGGTATTCCGTGAATATGGCTATAAGATGAAGGCCGCAACCGCAACTGCCATCCCAGCCCCCTAGCGGGGCGTGGTCACGTAAGGAGGTACGTTCATGAGGCTGCTCACCAGATCGGACTTCGACGGCTTGATCTGCGCGGTCCTGCTCAACGAGATCGGACTCATCGACGAGTGGAAGTTCGCCCATCCCAAGGACCTGCAGGACGGCACCATCGAGGTCACGGAGAACGACATCCTGGCCAACGTGCCCTACGTCAAGGGATGCGGGATGTGGTTCGACCACCACCTGTCCGAGGAGTCCCGGCTCGGCCCGGACTTCTCGTACAAGGGCTCCTTCAAGGAATCCCCTTCGGCCGCCCGGGTGATCTGGGAGTACTTCGGCGGGCACGAGAAGTTCCCCAAGGAATTCGATGAGATGATGGCCGCCGTGGACAAGGTGGACTCGGCCGACCTCACCGCGGACGAGATCGAGAACCCCACCGGCTGGATCCTGCTCGGCTACATCATGGACCCGCGCACCGGCCTGGGCCGCTTCCGCGACTACCGCATCAGCAACTACCGGCTGATGGAAGACCTCATTGAGTACTGCCGGGCCATGCCCGTGGACAAGATCCTGGCCCTGCCCGACGTGAAGGAGCGGGTGGACC
>JAEXTU010000158.1 GCA_023453335.1 Pseudomonadota bacterium
CTCGTAGACCGTGCGGGTGGCCAGCTCGTCCTCCAGTATCTTGATGAGGTCCGGGGCCAGGGGCCGGCCCGCGGCTTCGGCGCGGGCCGCGGCCTGCCTGGCTATGTCCGCGCGCAGGGCCGCGGCCTCGGCCGGGCCCAGGGGCGTGAGCGGGATGTGGGTGCGCCAGGTGCCCAGGTCGGCGTAGGCCGCGCAGCCGGGATCGCCCACCAGGCGCAGCCGCACCTCTTCGCCCCGGCGCAGGGGCCGGTCCGGGTGCAGGGCCGCGAACAGGGTGATGGCGGGCTCGTCCAGGCGGGGCGGGACCTTGTCCGGCAGGTCGATGGTGGCCACCATCTCCCGGAATAGGGCGTCGGTCTGGGAAAAGAGTTCCTCGTGGCGCAGGTTCCACATGGCGGCCAGGGCCCCGATGACCAGACCCACCGGCGATTCCGAAACCCCGCCGCCCAGGCCGCGGGCCACGTGCCGGGCGCGCCACAGGAGTCCGCCGCTGGCCAGGCTCACCATGCGCACCTCGCAGCCCACGGACACCACCGAGGCGATGCCCAGCCAGACCCGGTCGAAGTGGGAGACCTCGGCCACGACCACCGCGTCCACCCCCAGCACGCTGCGCAGCCGGCCGGGGTCCTCGGCCAGCACCTTGGCCTGCACCGCGGGGTCGGCCAGCCCGGCCTCGCGCAGGCGGCGGTCCACCTCGGTCAGCTCCAGGTCGGTGTAGGGCAGGGAGGAGAAATGGTTGTAGAAGCTCACCCGCAGCACCTGGCGGGGGTCCTGGCCCTGGGGCGCGGAATCCCAGCGGGTCGGGTCGCCGGTGAAGGGGAGCACCGCCACGGTGTGGGGCGGGGCCTTGCGCAGCAGCGGGGTGTTCTCGTACTCGCCGGAGAAGTGCTTGAAGGACGAGTCGGTCCCCGCCGCCGGGGCCTGTTCCGGGGCGTGCTTCACGCTGTGGCAGCCGGCCGCGCCCGCAAGCAGGGCCAGGCCGAGGAGAGCGACGAGGGCGTGGCGCATGGGACGAAACTTCCTCCCCGGGGACGCATGCCAGAACCGTACCCGCCCGGAACAACCGGGCCTGCCCGCCCCGCTATGCCACGGCCGGCACGGGAATACAACCGTCCCGGCCGGGGTTCGGCCGGCTTCGGAGGGGGGGCGGGCATGGACGGCGAACAGGGGAAGGGGTAGGACACTGGGCTCCCGGGGCCGGACCCGCCCCGGGCAAAGGCGACCCATGCGGCAGGATTCCGACACCTCTCCGCGCATCGTGCTGGTCACGGTGTGCCTGGCCCAGTTCATGGTGCCCTTCATGTTCACCGCGGTGGGCGTGGCCCTGCCCGCCCTGGGCCGGGAGCTGGGGGCCACCGCGCTCCAGCTCGGCCTGGTGGAGCAACTGTACGCCCTGTCCCTGGCCGCCACCATGCTCACCTTCGGCCGGCTGGGCGACCTGCTGGGCCGCAAGCGGGTGTTCCTCACCGGCCTGGCCCTGTTCACCGCCCTCACCGCGGCCCTGGCCCTGGCCAACAGCGTACACCTGCTCATCGTGCAGCGCTTCGTGCAGGGGCTGGCCGCGTCCATCCTGCTCTCGTGCAGCATGGCCCTGGTGGCCTCGGCCTTCCCTCCCCAGGTGCGGGGCCGCATGCTGGGGGTGGTTTCGGGCTTCACCTACGCCGGCCTGACCCTGGGACCCATGCTGGGCGGGTTCGTGACCACTCACCTGGGCTGGCGCTTCGTGTTCTGGATGGCGGTGCCCCCGGGCGGCGCGGCCTGCGTGCTGGGCCTCTGGAAGATGCGCGGGGAGTGGCGCGAGGCGAGGGGCGAGTCCATGGACTGGCCGGGCAGCGCCGTCTATGCCGTGGCCGTGTCCCTGGTTATGCTGGGGGCCTCCCACCTGGGCGACCGGGCGCTCCTGGGCGGGGGCATGATGGGTGCGGGCCTCATGGGCCTGGCCCTGTTCGTGGCCCTGGAGCGCAGGCGCACCCATCCCCTGCTGGACGTGTCCCTGTTCGCGCGCAGCCGGTTCTTTTCGCTGAGCTGCTTCGCGGCCATGGGCATCTACGCCGCCACCCTGGGGGTCATGTTCTTCATGAGCCTGTACCTCCAGGTGGCCAAGGGCATGAGCGCCAGCTCGGCCGGGCTGGTGCTGCTCATCCAGCCGCTCATCCAGACCGTGGTCTCCCCCCTGGCCGGCCGCCTGGCCGACCGGGTGGCCCCGGAGAAGCTGGCCAACCTGGGCATGGTGCTGAACAGCGCGGGCCTCATCCTGGCCGCGGCCCTGCTGGGGCCGGACGCGCCCCTGGGGCTGGTGGCGGTGGTGCTGGCCTGCATCGGCCTGGGGGTGGGCATCTTCATCACCCCCAACACCGTGGTCATCCTGGGCGGGGTGGAGCGGCGGCAGTACGGCATGGCCTCGGGCATCGTGGGCACCATGCGCACCCTGGGCCTGGCCGTGAGCATGACCACCGTGACCCTGGTCTTCTCCCTGCTCATGGGCGGCCAGGCGGTGGCCCATGCCACCCTGCCCGGCTTCCTCTCCAGCATGTCCACCTGCCTGACCGTGTTCGCGGTCTTCTCCTGCCTGGGCCTGGGGGCCTCTCTCGGCAGGGGGCGCAGCCAGACGTCCTAGCCCAGCATCTCCCGGACCAGGGCCAGGTAGGGCGCGATCCCGCAGGGCGCGTCGTCGGGCCAGGCGAAGGGCGGGGGCGGGGGCTCGGCCGCGGCGCAGGCCAACGTCTCGGCCAGGCGGGCCACGTCCGCCGGGTCGTCGATGATCCAGCGCTCGGGCAGGAAGTGGCTGGCCCCGTTGTCGCGGCTGGTGACCACCTTGAGGCCAGCGGCCAGGGCCTCCAGGGAGGCGTTGGAGCAGGTGTCGTAGAAGGTCGGGAGCACGAAAAGGTCGCTGGCCGCGTAGAGGCTGGGCATGTCCTCCACCCGGCCCAGGAAGCGCACCCGGTCGGCCAGGCCCAGCTTCCCGGCCCGGGCCGCGAACCGGCCGGGCTTGCGGCCCCCGGCCACCAGCAGCACGTATTCCCTGGGCAACAGCGCCAGGGCGCGGATCGTCTGGTCCACGCCCTTGAGCGCGAAATTGGTGCCGGCCAGGCACAGGGCCACCTGCCCGGAATCCAGGCCCCAGGCCGCCCGCGCCGCGGCCCTGGCCCCGGGCGCGGCCGGGGCGAAGCGGGCCAGGTCCGGCTGGTTGTAGATGATGCGGATGTCGCGGTCCTCCAGCCAGGGATGGGCGGTAAGCAGCCAGTCCCGCACCCGGTGCGACACCGCCACGATGACCCGGGAGTTCTCCAGGGTGCGGCGCTCGATGGCCTTGATGAGCGCGTTGGCCGGGGCCACCCGGCGGCGGGCGGTCTTCCAGGCCCGGGGCAGTCCCGCGGCGTAGGCCCGGCCGGAGAGCCGCCAGAACACGTCCAGGGGGCCGCCGCTCATGCGCAAGAGGTCCTGGTGCAGGGTCTTGCCCAGGGAGATGGTCAGGTCGTACTTCTCCTTGCGCCGCACCCGCTCGGCCATGGCCGCGTACCAGGCGATCTTGGCCGCCCGGGGCAGGAGCGGCCGGCCCACCAGCCGCGGGGTCACCCCGGCCGGGGCCTCGGCCTCCTGGCGGGCGCACACGAAGTCCACGGCGTGGCCGTCCCCGGCCAGGGCCGCGGCCAGGCGCAGGGCGAAGCCTTCCGCCCCGCCGTAGCCCGACAGCCGGGGCAGGAACAGCCCGAGCCGGCTCATGCGAGCAGCTCCCGGTACAGGTCCAGGGTGGTCTCCAGGAAGTCCTCGCCGTGCAGCGCGCCCACGGTGCGGGCCTGCTCCTCGCGCAGCTGTTCCCGCCAGCCCGCGTCGGTGGCCGCCCGGGCCAGCAGCGCGTTCAGCGCCGCCTTGTTGCCGGCCGGGGCCAGGGCCGCGGGGGAGAGCAGGTCGGGCATGACCCCCACGTCGGTGGAGATGAGGGGCACGCCGCAGGCCATGATCTCCAGGGCGGCCCGGGCGATGGTCTCGGACCAGAGCGAGGCCACCACGCCCAGGTCCAGGGCGCTCACGCAGGCGGCCACGTCGGGCCGTTCGCCGGTGATGGCGGTGTGGCCCTGCATGTCCTCCGCGGCGATCCACTCCTCCACCTCGGCTTGCGAGGTGGCGGTGGGAAAGCCAATGAGCAGGAGGCGCAGGTGGGAGAGCCCGGCCCCGTGCACCAGCCGGGAGCAGGCCCGGATCAGCTCGCGCTGGCCCTTGACCGCGTCGAAGCGGCCCAGGAGCCCTACCACGAAATGCCCCGGCCCGTAGCCGAACTCAGCGCGAACCCGCTCCCGGCCCGCGGGGTCGAAGGCGAAGCGCGCGGGGTCCACCCCGCCGGGGATGAGCCGGACCCGCTCCGGGGGCAGGGCGAAGGCCTCCAGGAAATGGCGCTGCATGCGGGAGTTGGTGGCCACCACCGCGTCGGCGGCCCGGGTGTGCAGCCAGCGGTTGGCGGCGTTGGCCTTGGGCGGCCGCTGGTCGCCCCGGGTGCGTACCAGGACGAAATTGCCCAGCCGGCGGCGCAGGAGCCCGAAGTGCAGGAAGGCCTCTCCGCGGTGGCAGTTCACCACGTCGGGCCGGAACTCCCGCACCAGCCGGCGGAGTGCGGGGTAGAGGGCCACCTGGCCCAGGGGGTTCTTGGTGTTCAGGTCCAGGCTGCGCACCGGCAGGCCCCAGGCGCGGGCCTTGTCCTCGGCCTCGGTGCCGGGCAGGGTGAGGCACAGGGTTTCGTGCCCGGCCTCGCGCAACAGGCGGGCCAGGTACAGGGCGTACCAGGCGGTGGCGTTGAACCAGCGGACGTTGGCGACCTGGATGGTGCGCATGGCGATGCGGCCTGGGGCCCGGGCGGTTCCGGTACCGGTGCGGCCGGGCGGACAATGCCACCCCGGCCGGGCCTTGGCAAGTTCGTGGCCTGGCTTTGCCCTCACGCTGGAGATGGGGTAGGAGGGGGCAAGGTGCCGGAATCTGCCGCTTGGCTCAAGGCACGGAATTTGTATGCCTTCCGCCGGGGCGCCCGCGACCGTCCCGGGCGTCGGTTTTTCGACGCCGGGCGGGACCGGCCCCGAGGGGAGCAGGCCACGCCATGGACGGGCACAGGCTGACGCAGACGCGGAGTCGAATCCGGAAGTCAGGAGACGCAGGTCTCCTGCTTGACCACCGCCTCGGCCTTGATGCGGTCCAGGAGCTCGGCCAGCACTGGCTTGACGTTCTCCCGGAAGTCCCCGGCCACGACGATGAAGAGCAGGTCGTCGCCCACGGCGAGGCGGCCGCTGGCGGCCTCGGCCAAAACCTTGTAGATGCCCGGCCGGGCCTCGTACTCCCGGCAGAGTTGCGCGATGCGGGCGTGGTCCGGGCGGACCTCCACGCAGGTCACGGGCTTGCCGTCCTGGCGCGAGGTGCCGCGGACGATGCCGTTGTGGACCAGGACCATGCCCACCTTCTGGGCGAACTGGGGATCCTTCTTCAACTGGGCGATGGTGGCGCTGATATCCATGGGCTTGGCTCCGTGGTGATGTGAGAGGCACATGTTCAAGTTCTCGACCCTGATGAAAGATCTGCCGTCCATGCGCGAACCGCGCATGAGCGGGCCGGGTTTCGTGGTCTGGATGGTCTGGAAGGGGGACCTGGCCGAGGCCATTCCCCGCACCTTCCAGGACTACGGCGGCCTGCGCATTTCCGAGGACCGCGGCCAGTCCCTGTGGTTCTTCTTCACCAAGGACGTGTTCCACGGCCTGGCCCGGCTCCAGGTCTGGGCCAAGATGAACGCCCTGCCGGTGTACATCCAGGTCCTGCCGGCCAAGCTCCACGTGGGGTTCCAACTGGAGATCACCCTCTCCATCGCCTCGGAGCTTTTCGGCCAGCAGGCCATGGTCCCGGACGAGTTCGCGGTGTGGATCCACCCCCAGGTCCGCCAGGACGTGGAGAATATCCCGGGCATCAGCCTGGATGACGTGGAGAATATGACCGGCCTGGCGTCGGCCTCCTGGCGGACGCTGCGCGCCGACCCCCGTCTGTCCTTCGGCTCGACGCTCGGGTGGTACTTCATCTTGAAGCCCCTCGGCAACCCCCTGGACAAGGCCTTCATCGAGGGGTGGCGCAAGTTCTTCGGGGAGCTGCAGATCATGCTCACCCGGATGAAGCTCAAGTACATCCTGCACAACAATTTCCTGATATTCCAGCTGGACTCCTACCGCACCCTGCGCCAGTGGTGCGGGGACATCCTGCAGATGATCCGCGCCTCCAAGGGGTGCGAAGACTGCGTGTACTGGCCCAGCGTCATGGTCGCGGTGGAGAAGGGCACCCTGCACTTCAACGAGGAGCTGCCCAACAAGGTCGGCCTGGACTGGAACCAGATGACCCCGGACTTCCCGCACATGTCCTACCGCACGGCCTTCCTGCTGGGCGGGGGGTTCAAGATCAAGGACGTGAGCTACAGCCTGGAGCGCAGCAAGCTCACGGACTGGTGCTACGTTCTCCTGGCCGAGGGCGACCTGGCCCAGGCCTCGGGCAGCCTGCAGGTGAGCCTGCCGGTGGCGCTCCTGGCCGGGCAGAGCCAGCCCTGCTTCTACTGCGGCCTGCGCAACCACAGCGAGAACCAGTGCCCCAGCCGGGAGCTGAGCGCCCGCGACCTGGCCGCCTGGTCCGAACTGGCCGTCCTGCCCATGGACAAGATCAACGCCGGGCTCAAGGAGCTGGGCGACGCGGTCAAGGACAACCCCCTGGTGGCCATATCCGACTTGCTCAAGGGCGACGAGCCGTCCCGGGTCATCCTGCGCTCCATCTACGAGATCAACGCCTACGCCCAGTTCCGCACCATGACCCTGGTCTGGCGCTGCATGGGCGGGGACATGCCCGAGTCCCTGGCCAAGCTGGCCCCGGCCGAGCGCCATCCCTACGTGGTCCAACTGGAGAACATCCTGGCCGGGGACCCGCTCAAGGCCGAACGCATGGCCCGCCAGGAATCCCTGCGCGCGCCACGGGAGTTCCAGTACTACAACGTGCAGGCGGTCATCTGCCTGGAGCGGGGCGAATTCGAGCGGGCCGCGGGCCTGTTCAAGGAGGGGGACCTGGTGAGCCAGACCCCCCTGCAGTACGCCTTCCATCGCTACATGCAGGGCCGGCTGCACGAGGTCCAGGCCAACTTCGACCAGGCCATGACCTCCTACCGCCAGGCCGCGGAGTTGGCCCCCAGGTGGAACGAGCCTCTGTACCGCCAGGCCGCGTCCATGGTGAAGATGGGCTTTTCCGAGCACGCCCTGCCCATGTTCGACGAACTCATCGGCCGCGATCCCAACATCTTCAACCGGATCATCATCGACCCGGAACTGGAACGCGGGTCCATCCAGCTCATGTCCTACCTCTGGGGCAAGTGGATGACCGCCAAGGAGGAGGCCGACGCCAGCAAGAAGAAGCTGGAGGAGCTGGCCGAGGAGTTCAACGAGTGGTTCGGCCGGGACTCGGACTTCAACCGGGACAACCAGCAGGTCATCCGCCAGCTCCTGGATCTGCACGCGGTGGACAACTATGTGGCCATGAGCCGCATGGTCAACGGCTACGGCCGGCTCATGAAGGCCCTCAAGAGCAAGGTGGACGTGGAGGTCCGGGTCATCCAGCGCCAGGGCGACGAGTTCAAGGAGCGGCTCAAGGACATCCACCGCGAGGTCTCCTGGTTCCCCTTCCCCAAGACCCTGCGCGAGTTCAACAAGGACTTCAATTTCTGCGTGCACAAGCTCAAGTGGGTGCGGGAGCAGCATTTCCAGATAGCAGAGAACTTCCGGCGCAGCCGCGAGTTCTTCGACCAGGTGGACGAGAAGCTCACCAAGCTCTCACGCAGCCTGGTGACCCTCAAGATCGTGCGTGACTCCACCCTGTTCGCCATGATCCTGGGCAAGAGCTTCATGTGGCTGGAGATCGTGGGCCTGGGCCTGGCCCTGGTGACCATGCCGGTCATCGTCTACTTTGCGGAGAAATCGCCGCCGGGCTTCTGGCGGGACATCATCGTGGGCCAGAAATGGGGCCTCCAGAAGGGGCTCATCATCGTGCTCTCGGTGGTGGCGCTCACCGTCTCGCTGTTGCGCACCGCCCTGGTCTTCGACAAGAAGAAGGCCAAGCTCTTCGAGGAGTACGAGGCCCAGGAGCGGGCCGTCCGCGACGCCAAGCGCCGCGCCGGGCGCTGAGCGCCCGCCATCCCGCGCCGGTTTCCAGGCTGGGCAAAGCCCGGGCTTTGGCGTATCCTCGGGGGGCGTTCACGTGACGCGGCCGGCCAACTGGCCGCCCGCGCCCAGGAGTCGCCCGTGTCCCTGGCCAGCATCTTCGCCCATGCCGCCGAGAACCGGCCTCTCGCCGACGCCGAGGTCCGCGCCCTGCTCGAGGTGGGGCCGGACGCCCAGCCCGAGATGCTCAGCCTGGCCCGGGAACTGGCGCGCTTGGCCTTCGGCCGTACCGTGTCCCTGTGCGCCATCGTCAACGCCAAGAGCGGGGCCTGCCCCGAGGACTGCGCCTTCTGCGCCCAGTCCGCGCACGGCCGGGCCGACGCGCCCAACTACCCGCTGGTGGACCTGGAGAAGGTGGTGGACGCCGCCCAACAGGCCCAGGCCGCAGGCGCGCGGCGGTTCGGCATCGTGCTCTCCGGCACCACGCCCGCGGACGGCGAGTTCGCCCTGCTCCTGGACATGGTGCGGGCCATCGCCACCCTGGGGCTTATGGCCGACACCTCCCCGGGCATCCTGGCCCGGGAGCGCCTGGCCCTGCTCCAGGAGGCCGGGCTGTCCGGCTACCACCACAACCTGGAAACCGCGCGCTCGTTCTTCCCGCAGATATGCACCACCCACGCCTACGACGAGGACGTGGCCGCGGTGGCCGCGGCCAAGGACCTGGGCCTGTACGTGTGCTCCGGGGGCATTTTCGGCCTGGGCGAAACCTGGGAGCAGCGGGCGGAACTCCTTCTGGAACTGCGCTCCCTGGGCGTGGACAGCGTGCCGGTGAATTTCCTGAACCCCATCCCGGGCACGCCCCTGGAGGGTCGGCCGGTGCTCGCGCCGGCCGAGGCCCAGAAAATCCTGGCCCTGGCCCGCTTCATCCTGCCCCGCGCCGCCATCCGGGTGTGCGGGGGCCGGCCCCGGGTGTTCGGGGACAAGGTGGTGCCGGTGCTCTCCTCCGGGGCCTCGGGCCTCATGATCGGCGACTACCTCACCACCCCGGGTGCGGACCCCGCGCGCGACCTCCGCGAGGTGGCGGCCGCCGGCCTGGAGCCCTGCTAGCCCCTCCCGCCCGAGCCCGCATTCCACCGAAAAGAAGGGGGCGCCGGCTTGCGCCAGCGCCCCTTCTGATTCTTAATGGGGTGTAGTGTTGGGAACTACACGCAGCCGGTGGGCTTGGGCAGGCCGGCCATCTTGCAGGCGCCCTTGCCGGGGCCGGAGGGGAACAGCTCGTAGATGTGCTTCAGCTTGAAGCCGGTCACCTTGGAGAGGATGCGGACCATGGGGGCGATGCCGTTCTTCTTGTAGTAGTCCTGGAGGAACTCGATGACCTTGTTGTGCTCGTCGGTCAGTTCCTTGATGCCCTCGGACTCCTTCACGTACTCGACCCACTCGGGGCACCAGTCCTCGAACTTCTGCAGGAAGCCGTCCTCGTCGATCTCGAAAGCTTTGCCCTTGTAGTCAACGGTAGCCATGTTTCATCCTCCTTAAGGGTGTTGGCAACGGGGTGTAAACTTTCACCGAAGCCGATGTCAAACCGCCCGGTCTCCCGGGCAAAGCAAGCGGCTGCCGCCGCCCGTTCTCGTACCCCCCTCCTGCCTCGGCCCGGCGCGGGCGTGGCGCAGGAGTTCCGCCGTGCCCGGAGAAACGTCACCCGCCTCAAGGGCGGGGTCCGGCTCCAGGTGCTCCTGCGATGTAAATGGCAAACCTGCGTCTTGTCAATGGCGTCCCTGCAAAAGGGGAGGGATCAGCGCGCGAGCAGCTCCTCCAGGTGGGGGCGGGCGAACTCCAGGCCCGGGTCCAGCTCCAGGGCGCTGCCCAGGCAGTGCAGGGCCTTGGCCCCCTCGCCCAGAAACTTGTAGCACAGGCCCAGGTTGGCCAGGTCCACGGCCGAGCCCGAGTCCAGGTCCAGGGCGGCCGTGAAGTCCTGGGCCGCGGCCGCGTAGTTCTTCTCCTTGAAGGCCGCCACCCCGCGCAGGTTGAAGTACTCCTTGACCTCGGGGCACAGGGCCACGGCCCGGTCCAGGTGGGGCGCGGCCTCGGCCCAGCGTTCCTCCCGGGTCAGGGCGTAGGCCTGGTAGAAGGCGGCCAGGGCGCGGTCCTCGTCGTCCTGCTGGGCTCCCTCCGAGACCGCGAAGAGCGCGGCGGCCCGGTCCAGGTCCTCGTCGCGCAGGGCCACCAGGCCCTCGAAGAAGTCCAGGTAGGGGGCGTCGGGGTAGATCTCAGCGATGACGTCCAGGCCCTTGCGGGCCTCGGCCGGGTAGCTCTCCTCGGCCAGGATGCGGCCGGCGAACAGGCCCAGGCTGGCCCGGGGCGAGCGCTCCCGGAAGGCGAAGCCGGGCACCAGGTTGTAGTTGGCCGCCACCCCCAGGCCGGGGTGGGTGGTGTCCACGGCGTAGGCCGGGAAGCCCGCGGCCTTGAGTCCCGCGGCCAGGTGTTGCAATTCGTCCAGGATGTCCGCCCGCTCGAACCCGGGCAGGGAGGCCAGGGGGACCGTGGGGCCGGCAACGAGCCAGGCGAACTGGGCGGGGTCCGTGAACTTGGGCAGGCCCGAGGCCTCGTAGTTGGCCCCGGTGGCGAAGTCCCCGGCCAATTGGGCCACCTCGGTCAGGGCGCGGATGGCGGCCTTGGCCGGCGAGGACGCGGTGCCCGCGGTGAACACGATCTCGCTCTCGCCCGGGAAGGTGGCCGGGTCGTAGGCCAGGGCGCCCACGGTGGGCGCGGGCAGGCCCAGGGTGAAGTCCTTGAGCCAGACCTGGACCCCGTTGCGGGCAAAGGCGTCCCGCAGCTCCCGGAGCACCAGGTCGTCACAGCTTTCGGGCGCGATGGTGGGCAGGGTGGGGCGCTCCCGGTCGATGACCGCGCAGACGTGGCGCTCCACCAGCTCGCACAGGCCCTGCAGGATGGACTCCTCGGGGCTGTTCCCGGCGCTGGATCCGTTGAATTCGTTGAGCTTCTTGAACCAGTCCAGGGGCAGGAACACCTCCCGCCCCCGGGCGATGTCCAGGGCCGGGGCAAAGCGCCAGCGCACCAGGTCCAGGATCTCCCGGGCCTGCTCCGGGCTGGCGGTATCGTTCACCGAGGCGATGATTTCTTCAACTGGAATGAGGGCGTTGCCGAAGCGGGCCGCGGCCTGGGACCAGGTGAGCCGCTCGAAACGGTCCTCGTAGGCCCAGTAGGAGAAGAAGCTGTAGCGCTCGGCCAGCTCCATGAGGGCCGAGGCCATGGCCTGGTCGGCCGAGGCGCCCTTGCCCATCTGCTTGCGGGTGGGCATGACCCGGCGGGCGTCCTCGCCGCACACGGACAGGTACACCGGCATGCCCAGGCGGCCGGTGTCCACCCGCTTGACCTCGGCCAGGATGTCCGCGCCGCTGGCCGCGAAGCGGGCGGTGACTGCGGCCACGGTTTCGGCCGGGGGCCGGGTCTTGTCCGAGTCGGCGGTGTAGCCCTTGGGGCAGGGTTTGAGCTCAAGCATGGCGCACCTTGAGGCGGTGGATGTTGATGAGGTGGCGCTGCGGATTCTCGCCGCTGGCCGCATCCGTGCTCTTGCAGCCGATGGTGGCGGTGGCCACGGCGAAGTCCCGGGAGGCTAGGTCCAGGAAGGCCTTGGGATCGCGCAGGTAGTTGCAGGAGAGGATGGCCTCGGCCTCGGGCTCGGCGGCCAGGTGGGTCTTGAGAAAGGCCAGGAGCGGCGCGTGCAGGGGCTCCAGGTAGAGGACCTCCGAGCCCAGGATGCGGGTGAAGCGCCGGGGCAGCAGGTCGCCGGCGAAGTTGGCCCGGGCCACCGTGGCCCGGTCGCCCAGGCCGTTGTGCAGGATGTTGATGCGCGCGAAGCGCAGGGCGTCCAGGTTCACGTCGGTGATGAGGGCCTCGTGCCCGAAAGCCGCGGCGAACAGGCCGCAGACCCCCACGCCCGCGCCGATCTCCAGCAGTGGGCGGCCGGGGAGGGGGGGCAGCCGGCGCAGGAAGTGGCTGGTGAGCAGCGAGGCTGGCCAGACCCGGGACCACAAGGGCAGCTCGATGCCCTGGCCGCCGGCCGCGGCGGCCAGGTGCTCGATGTGGGCCTCCATGTCCGAGATCTGGAGGACCTCCAGGTGCACGTCATCGATGCGAAGCGGCTCGAAGCAGACCCCGTAGGCCGAGCCGGCCCAGTCCAGGAGTTCGTCCAGGGGGGCTTCCAGGGCCGGGGCCGGGCGTTTGTCGGTGGGCATGGCGTTCTTCCTCGGGGAGGTTCGGACGGGCGTCCCGAACCTATGAATTCCGGGCGGCGTCCGTCAATATTCCTGCCGGAGTCGGCAAAGAAAAAGCCGGCCTCGGCGGCCGGCTTCATCTGGGTCAGGTGGAGCGGGAGACGGGATTTGAACCCGCGACTTCAACCTTGGCAAGGTTGCACTCTACCACTGAGTTACTCCCGCCCGTGGAGGCGGCATCCGGATTTGAACCGGAGAATGGAGGTTTTGCAGACCTCTGCCTTACCACTTGGCTATGCCGCCACGTCGGAGAAAGAGGCGTATAGTCCAGCCCCGGCCGGCTGTCAACGCCGCATCCCCCCGGCACGCGAATTTCCCCGGATTTCTAATCCGAAGCAAAGCGCTCGGGATTGATAGGCGAGATGGGGGAGAAAGGCAAGGGGGGGGGCGAAGGGCAACAAAAAACCCGGCCGGAGCCGGGTATTTTGCTGCTTGGAGCGGGAGACGGGATTTGAACCCGCGACTTCAACCTTGGCAAGGTTGCACTCTACCACTGAGTTACTCCCGCCCGGGAGGACCGCACTCTTAAACCCGGGCCGCGGG
>JAEXTU010000176.1 GCA_023453335.1 Pseudomonadota bacterium
GCCCTCAAGTTCACCCCGGCCGGGAGCGTGGAAATCTCGGCGCGGGCGGTGGACAGCGCAGTGGAGATCCGGGTCAGCGACACCGGCCCGGGTGTGCCCGAGGCCGAGCGCGGGCTCATATTCCAGAAGTTCTACCAGATGAACGACGGGGACCGGGACCGGAGCAAGCCCAAGGGCACCGGCCTGGGCCTGGCCATCTGCCAGCAGATCGTGGAGCACTACGGCGGCCAGATCTGGTCCGAGTCCGGCTGCCGCGGCCACGGCGCCTGCTTCGCCTTCCGCCTGCCGGCCCTGTCCTAGCGGCGAAACCTATCCCAGCACCCGGGCCATGGCCTTGACCAGTTCGGACAACTCCACCGGCTTGGCGATGTAGCCGCTCATGCCCGCGGCCAGGAACTCCTCGCGGTCCCCGGGCATGGCGTGGGCGGTCATGGCCAGGATGGGCACCCGGGTCTTGACCCCCAGGCTGGCGGAGGTGCGCACCGTCCGGGCCAGCGCCAGGCCGTCCATCTCCGGCATCTGGATGTCCGCGATGACCAGGTCGTAGTCGCCCTGCTCCAGGAGTTCCAGGGCGTGCCGGCCGTTGGCCGCGGCGGTGACCGTGCAGCCCAGGCCCTGCAGGAACCGGGTGGCGGCGAAGCGGTTGACCCGGTCGTCCTCGGCCAGGAGCACCCGCAGGCCGCTGAAGGCCGGCGCGGGAGCCGGCCCCGCGGCCGAGTCCCCGGCAGCGGCGGCCGCGCCCACCCCGCAGGGGATGGTGAAATACACCGTGGTGCCCTCCCCCACCGCGCTCTCCACCGCCAGGGTCCCGGCCATGAGGCGCACCAGGGAGCGCACGATGCCCAGGCCGATGCCCGCCCCCTGCCGCCGGCGGGTGAGCGAGCCGTCGGCCTGGGTGAAGGGCTCGAACACCGCGGCGAGCATATTTTCGGGAATGCCGATGCCGGTGTCCGCCACGCTGACCAGCAGGCAGACCTCGCCCCGGGCCGGGCAGTAGGGCAGAACCCGGGCGTCCACCTCCACCCGGCCCTTCTCGGTGAACTTGAGGGCGTTGCCCATGAGGTTGAACAGGACCTGGCGCAGCCGGCCGGGGTCGGCCAGGAGCACCCGCGGCACGGAGGCGTCCACCTGCGCCGCGAGTTCCAGGCCCCGGCTGGCCGCCTCGTACTTGAAGGCCCGCTGCAGGGAGCCCAGGATGGCCCGCAGGTCCGCGGGCTCCCGGTGGATGTCCAGGCGGCCGGCCTCGATCCGGGCGAAGGTGAGGATGTCGTTGATGATGTTCAGCAGCCCCCGGCCTGACTCCAGGGCGGTGGTCACCAGCTCCTTGCGGTCCGGCTCCAGGGGCATGGCGTCCAGGAGCTGGAGCATGGCCAGCACCCCGTTCAGGGGGGTGCGCAACTCGTGGCTCACGTTGGCCAAAAACTCGCCCTTGGCCCGGTTGGCGGCCTCGGCCGCCTCCTTGGCGTCCAGGAGCTTGCGCTCCATGTCCAGGCGCGCGGAGATGTCCCGGATGGCGGCGATGTGCACCGCCCGGCCCTGCCATTCGAAATGGCGGCCGGTGATCTCCACCGGGAAGATGCGGCCGTCGCGCTTGCGGTGCCAGCGGATGGGGACCAGCTCGACCCCTCCCCGGGTGGCGGTGCGGGTGCGGTCCGGCTCGGCCGAGAGGTCCACGTTGCGCAGGCCCAGGAGCTGGGCCCGGGTGTAGCCGTAGAGTTGGCAGGCGGCCGGGTTGGCCTCCAGGATGCGCCCCTCCACGTTGTCCACCAGCACGATGGCGTCGGACTCCATCTCGAAGAGCTGGCGGTAGCGGTCCTCGCTCTGGGCCAGGGCGGCCTCGGCCTGCTTGCGGCTCGAGAGGTCGGTGTGGGTGCCGATGATGCGCAGGGGCTTGCCCGCCTCATCCCGGGCCATGACCTTGCCCCGCGCCAGGACCCAATGGAAGCCCTCGTCCTTGCGCCGGATGCGGAACTCGCTCTGGTAGAAGGGAACTTCGCCGCGCAGGTGGCGGCCCAGGTCGGCGTACACGCGGTCCCGGTCCTCGGGATGGACCCGGCTGTCCCAGTCCTCGATGCCATTGCCCACGTCCGCCTCGGCGTAGCCGAGCATCTCCTTCCAGCGCGGGGAATAGAACACCCGGCCGGTGACCATGTCCCAGTCCCAGACCCCGTCCTGTGCTCCCTCCAGGGCGAAGCTCCAGCGCTCCTCGCTGCGGCGGACCGCCTCCAGGAGCTCGCCCAGGCGGGCGGTCTGGCGGCGCACCGTGCGGCGCAGGACCAGGGTGAAGCCGGCCAGGATCAGGACCACCCCGCCGGCCCCGGCCAAGGCCAGGAGCAGGGGCCGCAGCGAAGCCACCGCCTCCAGCGGCGAGCCCAGCCACTTGTTCTCCAGGGCGGAGAGCCGGGCCGCGGGGATGGCGGCGAAGCCGTCCTCCACCAGGCGGAGCACGTCCCGGCGGCCCTTGCGCACCGCGCGGTGGAACTCCCCGGAGCCCAGGGTGAAGCAGAGCCGGAACTGCCGCTCCAGGCCCAGCTTGTAGAGGTAGTAGAGGGCCGGGGGCCGGTCCACGCAGAACACGTTGACCTCGCCCCGCCGGGCGGCGCGGATGACCTCCTCGTAGCTGTCGTATTCCCGGAAGCTGGTCACCCCGCCGTCGCGCAGGGTCCCGATGCTGGCGTCGCCGGCCTTGACCCCGACCACGAAGCCGCGCAGGGAGGCCAAGTCGGTGATCCCGCCCAGGTCGTGCCGGGCGAAGACCGGGACATCGAGCCGGGCGTACGGCTTGGTGAAATCGTAGAACGGCTCCCGTTGCGGGGTCTGGAAGATGGTGTCGATGACGTCGGCCTTGCCCGCCAGCAGGTATTCCTGGGCCTTGCCCCAGTCCATGCCCACCAGGGCCACGGCCACCCCGGTCTGCTCCTCCCACAGCCGCCACTCGTCCACCAGCAGGCCCTGCAGCTTTCCTGCCTCGTCGCGGAAGATGTAGGGCGGGTAGTTGTCGTCGGCCACCACGGTGATGGCGTCCATGATGCGGCCGGACGCGGCCGGGGGCGCGGCCAGGGCGGCGGCCGCCGCCAGGAGCAGCGCGGCCAGCCCCGCCCCCAGGAAAAAGCGCCGCACCCTCCGTTCGGCGGGAACGGCCGTGGCATTATTGAAAACCATAGTCCGATGGTACGGGAAGCGGACCGGAAAATCCAGCCGCCCGCGGCGCTCCCTGGCTAGGCCTCCCGGGACTCGGCCTGTCGGCCCAGTTCCCGGGCCAGGGCCACGATCTCCTCCCCGTTGGCCAGTCCGGCCAGGAAACGCTCCGGGATGCCGGACAGGCCCACCCGCGCTCCCACCAGGGTCCCGGCCAGCATGGCCCGGGACATGTTCTGGCCCCCGCCGTTCACCGCGTGCAGCACCGCGGACGCGAAGTCGTCGGCAAAGCGGGACGCCAGGTAGTAGGCGGCCGGGAGCTGGCAGATGATGCTGCACGGCAGGCCGTAGACCAGGCTGGCCTTCCAGGCCGGCTCGATGCGCACGTCCGGGTCGTGCGCCGCGGTCCACACGTGGGAGGGGAAGAGCAGCCCGTCCGGCGCGGTGAGGGTGGCCGAGGTAGGGAGGGGCGTGCCCTGGTAGACGCCCTGCCGCTCGGCCAACACCACGTGGGTGAAGGGCAGTTCGCGGTGCTCGACCATGGCGTACAGCCGGCCGCCCAGGCCGGCGTCCAGGGTGTCGCCGCGCACCAGGGCCGCCACCACTATGGCGTAGGACAGGCTGAGCGCGGCCACGAAGGGGTCGGCGTGGGTGATAAGGATGTTCTCCCGGGCCGCAAGCGCGCCGGCCATGGGGTCCCGGGCCAGGGCCGCGGCCACGAAGGCGGCCCGCTCCGCGGCCTCGGTGGTGTCCGCGTACCCGCCGGTCTGGCCCCAGGGCCGGCCCTCCCGGCGGGCGGCGAAGGCGTCGCGCATGCCCTGGTTGGTGTAGCCCCCCGGGCCGGAATAGGGCGTGCCGTCCATGCGGGCCAGGAACTTTTCATCCAGGCGCGCGCCAAAGTCGGCCGCGTCCCACCCGCCCTGCCCCACCAGGGAGCGCAACAGCTCCAGGCAGACCAGCCCGCTCTGGGACAGGTCCCCGGCCTTGAGCCCCGCGTGGTAGCGGCCGGGCCTGGGCTCGGTGTACCCGTCGATCCACGGCCCGAAGTCCCGGCGCAGGGCCGCCAGGTCATAGTACCAGTGTGGCCCCAGGCCCAATGCATCGCCGATCAGCGCACCGACAACGGCCCCGGCGGCCCGGTCGGCCAGGGAAGGACTCATGGCCATGGCGAAACTCCTTTTGGGGGAGCCTAGCATGGAGGGAGAATTTCGGCGAGGGAAACGAGGGCAGGCAGAAAAGAAGACGGCATAAAGCACAGCTGCGTAATATACAGTGGCTCTTACTGTCGTGGCCTTCCCGCCCAGAGGTGGAACGTATAGTCGCCCATCGGTTTGTTCGGGAAGATGCCAAGATCATCACGGATGGCAAACATCAGCTTCGTCAGCAAATCGTCATGCCGCTCATCGCTGCGGTTCATGTTCGACTCAGCGGTCTCGTCCAAGTATCCCCGCAATGCAATCAGCACAGCAGGTGAGCCGACGAGAAAAATGTTGTTCGCCGCACTGGCAAACCGGACCTTCGCGTCCACAGGTGCAGGAGGCCCACCCAGCTCGTTGATTGCTGCCATAAGTTCTTTGTAATGATCGAGCTTTTGCTTGCGCCATTCCGCTTCCCGCCCTTTCTTCTTAGTGAGAAAGAACGTCAATGCGCTGGCCACAAGGCCTGCGGCAGCTGAAATAATCGCGACGATGACTGGTGCATCCATACTTGATGACACTACCCAAAAGCTTACTTGTACACGTCCCCGCGCGGTCCCAGATGAAGGGCGAGGATGAGCTTTTCCTCGGCAAGGACCCGGAGCAGAACCCGCCAGTTGCCCACCCTCAACCGCCACTCCGGGCGTCCTCGCAAGGGCTTCACGTCACCGGTAGAGGGACCGGCGGAAAGTTCCAGGAGCGCCCGCAGTATGCGCTCCTGCTCGCCCACCGGCAATCTGGCCAGCTTCTTCTTGACCGGCGGCAGAATGGAAACCCGCCACACGCGCTACCCCTTCTTGGGGTCAACCCCCAACTCGCGCATGACTTCTTCCACCGACTGCGCACTGTCCGGGTCCTTCTGGTAGGCAGCCCATGCAACCTCGACTTCGGCAACCTCTTCGTCGGAAAGCCGATCCTCGGCGTACTCCAGGTTCTTCACCCGCAGGGCCTCCCACTCCTCAATGGGCACGATGACCGCTGACCGCCGGCCTTCAGCGTCGAGCACATACTGAACGCTCATGGTTCTTGCCTCCTGAGGTCCCCATACCACTTCTGACCCACATATGGGAATGATCTTTCCCATTCCACCAAAGCGCGCCTTGCGCGCGAAGCAGGATGGCGGAGGGGGAGAGATTCGAACTCCCGGACGGGTTGCCCCGCCAGCGGTTTTCAAGACCGCCGCCTTAGGCCGCTCGGCCACCCCTCCGCAGGCGCGCACTGTAGGGCAATTTGCCCTAGGGGGCAACGCAGGAACAGGGGTTGCCGGAGAGGGCCGGAGCGTATACCCTGCGCCTTTAAACGCACTGGCGGACCCTGCCCAGCCGCTCGGCCGCCGCAACCACGGAGACTTCCATGAGCAAGACCGCCTCGGACGGCGACAAGGTCCAGGTCCACTACCGCGGCACCCTCACCGACGGCTACGAGTTCGACTGTTCGCGGGGCCGCGACCCCCTGGAGTTCGTCATCGGGCAGGGCTTCGTGATCCCCGGGTTCGAGAACGGGGTCAAGGGCATGGCCGTGGGCGAGACCAGGTCGGTCACCATCCCCGCGGACCAGGCCTACGGCCCCCGCGACGAGTCTCTCAAGGTGGACGTGGACCGCTCCGAGCTGCCCCAGGGCCTGGACCCCGAGACCGGCGCGGTGCTCCGGGTGCAGACCCCCCAGGGCGAGTTGCACATGACCGTGGTGGAGTCCACCGAGGCCAGCCTCACCCTGGACGGCAACCATCCCCTGGCCGGCAAGGACCTGGTCTTCGAACTGGAACTCATGTCCATTGAAGCCTAGCCTGTTGGCGGCCCTGGCCGCCCTGTTCGCCCTGCCCATGGCATTCA